>JALXCG010000129.1 GCA_026991065.1 Gemmatimonadota bacterium
TGTCGCCGGTGGCTTCACCGAGGCCGGTGATGGTGCCCATGACGTGGGTGCCGTGGCCGTAGTGGTCGGCGGGGAAGGTGGTGCCGCCGTAAACCAGGTCGAGCCAGGCGGCGGAGGGGTCGACCCCCGGCTCGGTTCCGCGCCAGCGGGCGGAGAGGGCGGGGTGGTTGCCGTCGACGCCGGTGTCGAGGTTGGCGACCAGGCGGCCGGCGCCGGTGATGCCGAGTTCGCGCCAGACGCGGTCGGCGTGGATCGCTTTCAGGCCGGGGGTGATGCCGATGCCGTTGGCGTGGGGCGGCAGGTCGCCGCGTTCGGCGCGCACCGGGGCGATCAGGTCGATGGTGAAGTTGGCTTCGATCAGGTCGACGTCGGGGTGCTGCGCGAGACGCTCGATTTCCGCCCTGGTGGCGCGAACCACGATCAGGTTGCTGATCCAGTGGGGGCTGTAACCGGCGACGCGACCGGCGGCGCGGGCGCTGTCGAGATGGGCGCGGAGGCGGGTCTGGGTGCGCGCGGTGAGATCGCGCAGGCTGCGAATGACGCGCTCATGACGCACTTGACGCGGCGCGTTTTGCTGCCGCAGCTCCTGCTTGAGATCCTCCATGTCGACCTGTTCGCGCAGGTTGACGATGGCGGAAACCTCTTCGTTGGGGGCGAAGGCATCGAGGTAAGCGGCGAAGTCGGGAGCGATCTCGCCGGCGGGCGCCGTGGCGGGCGTCTGCAGGAGGGCGAGGGAGGCGAGCAGGGCGGGGGCGAGAGGAACGCGCCGGTGGGGAAAGCGCATGTGGATCTCCTTCGGGGAATCGGCCGGAGTGGGAGGAGCGAAGAGAGGGATGGATGCCGCGGATCGCGCCGGAGCACGCCGGGCTCTGTTCGAATGGAGTTTTTCCGGTCTCGGTGAGGATAACCTGCGCGGAGGTCCGGCGGGCGCCGGTTTGCGTTATCGTTGCGGGGATCTTCGCGGTGCGGAGATTGTTGCTGATCATGGCCGAACCGACGGAGGAGACGATGCGGCGCGCGGTAAGCGATTGGTGCGGGTGGAAGATGCGGTGGATGGCGGGGGTTCGGGAGAGGGTTCGGGAGAGGGTTCGGGAGAGAGGTCGGCCGGCGCGGGAGCGGCTGCCGAGGGCGGCGCGGATCGCGTTCCTGGCGCTGGCGGTTTCGGGCCTCACGGCCGGCGCCGCGGAGCCGACCGGGGGCGGGGCGGAGGCGCCCGCGCGGCAACCGGCCGCCGATCCGTTTCTCGCCGCACTGGCACGGATGGGGGTGACGCTGTCGGAGTTGGGGTATCGACCGCTGGCATCCTGGCCGCGTTATCCGCATCCGGCGACCACCCCCTACCTGCTGCCCTTCTTCAACGACCTCTTTGCCCGTCCCACCGATACCTACGAGTTCACCCGCACGCTCGGCAACGGGGTACGCAAGTGGCTGACGCCGGAGCGGCTGGCGCGCCGGCCGGAGCCGCCGAAGGCGGGAGCGAGACGAGATCGGGGCGAGACGCTCTTCCGCCTCGGGGTGCTGCTCGGGACCGAGCGGCGCATCGGCGGTTTCCGCGGCTACTCGGCGAATCTGGATCCGCAACCGGCGGCGGCGGCGCCGCTGCTGCATGCGCTGGAGACGCTGCGCGAGCGCTCCGCGGCGCCCTGGCGGCGGCCGATGGCGTTCGGCGACGCTTATGCCGATGATGCCGCGACCGGGGGCGGGCCGCGCGAAGCCGTGGCGGCGCAGTGCGCAACCCTGCCGGAAGCGCTGCGCTTGCCGTTGGCGCGTTTGCTGCTCAATGCGATCCAGGCGCATGAGTGGGTGGAGCGCGGGCTGGCGGCGGTTGGGCCGGAGGAGCGGCGGGAGCTTTTTGCCGCGCTGCCCACCCTGAGCGAAGAGAGCAGCGACGGCACCGGTTATGCGTCGATTTTCGACCGCATCGCGCCGCGCGTGGATCAGCTTTCGCTGAGCTACGGCTGTCTGAAGGCGATGCAGGCGCTGCAGGACGCCCGCCGCGAACTCGGCGCCGCCTGGTCCGGGCTGCCGGACGCCGAGCGCCGGCGGGAGTTCCGGCTGGAGATGGAATCGCCCTGGGGCAGTGTCTGTTTCCTGCACGGCCCGCGGCGCGCCAGGGCGGCGGAACCGCTGCCGAACGATCTGCTGCTGCTGGTGCTCTTCGGCCCGCGCGATGCCATCGATGTTCCGCTCGCCGCGACCTCGGCCGAGCGCTCGCTCAGCCTGGCGCTGCTGCTCGACCGCGTTGAGCGCGTCGGGCCGCCCCCCGAAGTCGACCTGCAGCAAGCGCCCGGCGCGGCCGGCGGCCGGCCGCAGGCGGCCAGCGGCATTCTCGGTTGCGGCGTGCTCTACAGCGCCGGTTCCCACGCCACCG
>JALXCG010000130.1 GCA_026991065.1 Gemmatimonadota bacterium
CGCCAGACGGTAGTTGATCGAAACCACCAGCAGACCCATGCGGGCGAAACTGCACGCCATCATCCAATGGGTTTCCTTGGAGAGAATGCGGAACCCGCCTCCGTGGACATAGAAGAGGACCGGCAGCGGGCCGATGACACCGCGCGGATGCACCACATCCAGCCAGTGGTCGCGCCGGCCGGAGAGGAGGTAGGGGATGTTGCGGGTGGTCGTCACCGAGGCCTGGCAGCGCCGCGAGAGGGGCGCGAGCCGCGCCAGGGCGGAGCCGGAGTGGAAGAACGCCTTGGCCAGCAGGGAACCTGCCTTGGCGCGTCGCTGATTGCGGCCCGCCGGATCATATTGTCGCATCATCGCATTCTCGCCTTTCCAGTGCCGCTTTTGGGAGCGGAGTGCGGAGGGGGTGTCTGGTCCGCCAGATAGAAGCGCAGTGGCGCCGCCTGGTCCGCCGGGGTGGCAAAACTGATGCCGATTCGGGGCGCCCGGACGATTCGCGCCGCTCGGTTGGGCATCGCTTCGCCCCTGCCGTTCGCCGCCACGGCATCAGGTGGGCCGATCTCGATCCCGCCGGGCACCCAAACCGGATGGTCGTTCCAGGTGCGGTCGATCGCCAATGCGGCACCCACTTTCCCCGGGCCGGTCAAGAGATCGGGGCCGGTGCGTCCGCCGCGCCGGGCGCGAATGGTGGTCAGGCCACGCAACGGTTGACCGGCGCGTATCAAGACCGCGCCGGCTTCTCCTTCGCCCCCGGTCACCACATTCAGCATCTGGTGTATGCCATAGCACAAGTAGACATAAAGCCTTCCCGGTGGACCCCACATCGGCGCGTTGCGCGCGGTTCGCCCGTGGCGGGCATGGCTGGCGGAGTCTGTCTGGTCGCCGTAGGCCTCGACTTCGGTGATCCGCAGCGCAACTTCGCCATGCCGAAGTTCCATGCCGATCAAGTCATGCGCAACCTCGGCGGCTTGCCGGGCAAAGAAAGACTGGGGCAGAATCGGCAGTTCTCTTCGACTCACGAGGGGTTCAGGTCAGAGGCTCAGGTGATCGCGGTCGCGCCCGGCGCAGGGCTATTCGGGCTCCGGGGTATTCAGGTAGCGATAGAAGTTGCTGTCGGATGAGAGCAGCAGTGTGGTTTTGTCGTCAAGCGCGGCGTCGAATGACTCCATGGTTTTGAGAAACGTATAGAACTCCCGCGTGGCCGGACTGCGGTCGTAGGCTTCAGCGTAGATGCGCGTGGCCGCAGCGTCCGCTTCGCCTCGGATCTCTTCTGCGCGGCGCCTGGCCGTGGAGCCGATCCGCGCCAGTTCGCGTGATTTCTCACCGCGAATGCGCAGCGCCTCCCCCTGACCTTCGGAGCGAAAACGGTCCGCGATCCGGGTACGTTCCGCGATCATGCGTTCGTAAACCTTGAGCTTCACCTCATCGACATAGGTGATGCGCTTGAATTGAAGATCCAGAATCTCGATGCCCAGGTCGACCGTCCGGTCCGCGGCTGCACTGAGGATCTGGTCGCGGATCTTGTGTCGCCCGGTGGTAATGGTGGCGAACGACTCATCTTCCTCTTCATCCAACTCATCCGCGCGCGTCGGTTCCCGGTTGCTGTTGCGCACCAACTCCACCAGGTCGTGCGAAGCGATTGCGTTGCGCGTCTCCCCGTCGAGGATATCGTCAAGGCGGCTTTGGGCTCCGCGCTCATCGCGGACACGCTGGAAGTATAGGAGCGGGTCGGCGATGCGCCAGCGCGCGTAGGTGTCGACCCAGATGAAGCGTTTGTCTTTGGTGGGGAGTTGGTTGGAAGCGCCGTCCCACTCCAGAAAACGCTTTTCGAAGCGATGCACATCCTGCACCACGGGCAGCTTGAAACGCAGGCCGGGAGTGTTGATCGGACCACCAACCGGCTTGCCGAACTGGGTGATGATGACCTGTTCCGTCTCGTCAACCACGTAGACCGCGGCGTTCAACAGAAAGAGGCCAAGCACAACGACGATTACCCCCAGGGGACCAAACAGTTTTTTCATGGCCGTTTTCCTTCTACTTTCGCACCGCTGAGGTCGAAGAGCGGCAGCATCCCCTTGATCTCCGGGTCGAAGATCACTTTGTTGCCGACATTCGGTAGGCTCTTGGCCAGGGTCTCCAGGTAGATGCGACGCCGAGTTACCTCCGGGGCGGCCGAGTAGGCTTCGAAGAGGCTATTGAAGCGGGCGGCTTGCCCCTTCGCGCCATTGATTCGTTCTAGTTCGTAGGCGCGCGCTTCGCTGATGGTCTGTTCCGCTTCGCCCTTGGCGCTGGGAATGGCCCGGTTGTACTCCGCGCGGGCATCGTTGATCAGCTTTTCGCGCTCCTGTTGCGCTTCGTTGACCGCGTTGAAGGAAGGCTTTACCAACTCCGGCGGATTGACATCCTGGAGCACCACCTGGTCGATCTTGACACCGGTTTCGTACTGGTCGCACAACTTCTGTAAACGGAGTTTCACCGTGTCGCTGATGTCGATGCGGCCCACGGTCAGGACTTCGTTGATGGTGCGATCACCGACGACTTCCCGCATCACCGCCTCGTTGAGATCGCGCAGCGTGTCGCGGATGTTGCGCACGCGGAAGAGGAATTTGTAGGGATCGACGATGCGAAACTGGACGATCCACTCGACCGAGGCGATGTTCAGATCGCCCGTGAGCATCAGCGCTTCATCCTCGAATCCGCGATTGGTGAAGGTGCTCTGCACGCCCGCGGCCTGGGTGCGAAAGCCGAACTCCTCTTTGAGTTGGCGCTGCACCGGTACCTTGTTCAACCGATCGATGCCCAAGGGCAGGCGCAGGTGCAGCCCGGGCTGAGTGACGCCGTTGAATCGCCCCAATCGACGAATCACGCCGATCTCTTCGGGGCCGATGGTGTAAACACTGCCCAGCAGGGTGACCCCGATCAGGGCGATGAGAACGAAGAGCAGCGCGGTTCGCTGCTGCCCCGGGGTCGGGCCTTTTGCCTGGTTCAGTAACTCGTTGAAATCGAACTCTTCAGCCATACTTCGTGCTCCATATCCGGAGACTGCCGGAAGCGGCCTGGACCGGCACATCTCCCTGGGCGCGCCACGCCGGCGCGGCATCGGCGTGTGAGAATCTGCTTACCCTACACTTTTCTCTTGTGGGGCGGCGAGCCATTCTCGATCCATCTGGGCCTTCGCGGCGCGGCCGATTCGAGCCAGGCTGGTCGGCGTGCCGCGCCGGGACAGTGCTTCGCCAGAAACTCTCTCCCATTCCGCCGGCCACGGCTGGGCAAGCCTGACCCGCAGCGGATGGAGCAGGATGCGTCGATGGGTAAGGAGATGAATCACAGCGGGAAGGGGTTGTGCGGCGCATTGCAGGGAGATTCCCGCCGCGGCCGCGCGCCGCGGATCGAAAGGTGCCGCGGCTGATTCGCGGGCGAGCAGGGGCACCATCCAGAGGCCGCCCCAGATCCCTTGATCCGGGCGGCGCTCCAGTACCAAGCCCGCGGCTGTTTCATCCCAGAATGCCCAGAGATGCACCTCCTTCACCTTGGGCGGCCGGCGCGGTTCCGGGCGTTCGGCCACAGTTCCGTGCCGCCGGGCGCGACACTCTTCGCGCAGAGGGCAGGCGTCGCATTCGGGAGCGATGGGCTTGCACAACAGTGCGCCCAGCTCCATGAGTGCCTGGGTCCACTCGCCGGGAGCACGGCGGTCGATCCAGGAGTCGGCGATGACGGTGAGCTGCCGGTTGGTGGGGGCCGCCAGATCTTCCAATCGACTAAGAACCCGGCGGACATTGCCGTCGACCGCGGGGACCGGTTGCTCGAAAGCGATGGAGAGGACCGCACCCGCGGTGTAGGCGCCGACTCCGGGAAGGGCGCGGAATTCACTCTCGGTGCACGGAATCCGCCCACCATGGTCGCGCATGACTTGGGTGGCTGCGCGGTGCAGATTGCGCGCCCGGGAATAGTAGCCGAGCCCGGACCAGAGACTCAGCAACTCATCCACCGGCGCTGCCGCCAGGTCGGCGGTTGTGGGGTAGAGGCGCATGAAACGCTCATAATAGGGAATCGCCGAGTCGACCCGGGTCTGCTGACACATCACCTCGCTCACCCATATCGCCCACGGATCCCGGGTGCGGCGCCAGGGAAGCTCCCGCTGGCAGCGTTGAAACCAGGCGCGCAGCCGGCCGCGGGCCACGCTCCGCTCCGTTTCCGGAATCCGGGCCGAGGCAAGAGCCGCGGCGGAGCGTTTCAGGCGAGCGATAGCCACTCCTCCAACTCGCTGACCTCGGTCGAACTCAGGTGCGGGGCGAGCCGCTCGCGACAGGCGGCGTGGTAGCGGTGGAGCCAGGCGGATTCGGGGGCCGACAGGGCCTGCTGATCGATCAGTCTTGGGTCGAAAGGAATCCAGGTCAGGCACTCGAATTCGAGCCAGCCTGCGCGCTTGGCGTTCCTCACCAGATAGAGATTCTCGAGGCGAATGCCGCCCCAGCCCTCTTCGTAGTACCCAGGTTCAATCGAGGTCACCATTCCCTCATCCAGAGGGGTCGTTGCGGTCGGGCGCCGGGCGACTTCAGCGAGGACAAATGGGCCTTCATGGACATTGAGCCAGGCGCCGACACCGTGGCCTGTGCCATGGTCATAGTTGAGCTGCGCGCGCCAGAGTGGCCCTCGACAGATCGCGTCCAGGGCGACGCCGGGTGTGCCTTGGGGGAATGGCTGGCTGGCGGCGGCGATGTGGGATTGGAGGACTTGGGTGTAGAGCCGGCGCGCTTTGGCCGACGCCTGGCCCACTGCGATGGTGCGCGTGTCATCGGTTGTCCCTCCGCCGGCGTGCATGCCGGAATCCAGAAGGAAAAGCTCTCCACTGCGCAATGGCACTTCACCGACCTCGCTGTAATGCGGGAGGGCGGAGTTGGGGCCGGCGGCGGCGATGGTGGCGAAAGAGAGGTCGTGATAATCCGCGCTTGCCGCGTAGTTGGACTCTACGACGGCGGCGACGGCGCGCTCGGTGGGGAACTCCCCGGCCCGCACTTGGCGCTCAATCCAGAGCAGGGTGCGGGTCTTGGCAACCGAGGCCTCCAGGTTGGCCTGCCGCATGGCATCTTGCTCCGCCGGGTTTTTGCGCGCTTTCCAACTCTGCAGGGGTGAGGCGGCCGGTAGAAGTCGCGCGCCGGCCTGCCGCAGCCGATCCGCGATTCCGGCGGTTACCTGTGCGAGGTCGAGCAGCACAAGCTGCCCGGCGCTGGCCTGGAGTCGTTTCTGGAACCGGTCGCGATCAGCTACCTGGACGCCGGCTGGAAGGTCGATTCCCGACAAGCGATCGGCTCCACCGTGAAGAAAGAGCGTGGCACTCCGAGCATCGACCCAGGCAAAACTCTCGAAGACTGCTGAACAGGGCAGGTCGCCGATGGAACGCAGGTTGAAAAGCCAGGCGATTTCGTCGAGTTGGGCGCCGACCCAGGCGTCCGCGCCGCATTCCGCGAGGTGGCCGCGCAGGCGAAGCAGTTTGTCGGCAGTGCTCTCGCCGACCCACTTCAGCGGCGCTTCCTGCAGCGGCGATGTAGGGGGCGACGGCCGCTCCGGCCAGAGTCGGTCGACCAGATTGTGCTCAATGCCGACCAGGACGCCGCCGGCGGAACGGAGTGCGCGGGACAGCTCTTCCGCTGTCGTTGCCGCGGTGATGCAGGGATCGAAGCCCAGCCGCAGGCCGGGCCGCTGCCGGGCCAGGGAGCAGACCATGGTGGTGAGCGTGGGCGCGCCCGGTTCGCTGGCAGTGAGCACTTTGATCGGCAACGAGCGGAGTTCCCGCTTGGCTTGTAGCGTGTAGCGGCCGTCGGTAAAGAGCCAGGCCCGGTCCCGGGCGACAAGCAGGTCGCCGGCGGATCCACTGAACCCGCTCAGCCAGTGGCGCCGCGCCGCCCAGGGGGGCGCATACTCACTGAGGTGCTCGTCGGTGGAGGGAACCCAGTAGGCGTCGAGCCCCTCCTCCTCCAGCAGTGCACGCATTCCTTCGATCCTGGCGCGATGATCCATCGATTGGCCCTTGGTGGTGCTGACAGGTGTCGCCACGAGGCGTTCGCGGTATGCTGTTTGAGCAGTGCGGCGAATTCGAATACTGACCGAAGCTCCGCGGAAATGCAAACCGGAAGCAGCGATTTGGTTTTTCCTTGGCGAAGAAGGGGCAGCAGATGAAGGCGAGATTTCAAGGACGAGTGGCGGTGGTTACCGGGGTCAGCAGAGGACTCGGCCTGGGCCTGTTGCGAGAGTTTCAGGCCGCTGGACTGCACGTCGCCGGTTGTGCTCGCAGCACCCCCGCCTGGGCTGAGAACGAGGAGAACTCCTCGGTCTTTTTCCGCGCCGTGGATGTGCGCGACGCTGCAGCCCTGGCCGAGTTTGCGGCCGCCGTGCGGCAGCGCTGGGGAGGGATCGATCTGTGGGTCAACAATGCCGGCGTGTTGGAACCGATCGGCATGGGGCGAGATCTCGATCCGGCGGCTTTTGCCGCCCACATCGCCATTAATGTCGACGGTGTCTGGAACGGGTGCCGGGCTTTCCTGCAGGGGGCGCATATCCAGGGACGTGGCGGCACTCTGGTAAACATCTCTTCCGGGGCGGCCCACAGCGCCTACCGTGGCTGGGCAGCCTATTGTGCAGGCAAGGCCGCAGTCGATCAGCTGTCGCGAGTCCTGGCACTGGAGGAAGCGGAGTATGGGATCCGGGTCTTTGCACTCGCCCCGGGAATCATCGAAACCGACATGCAGAGAGTGATCCGCAAGCAGAGTGCGACCGATTTTCCCGATGTGGAGAAGTTTCGCCGGCTTCACGAGGAGGGGCTTCTTGGTGGTCCGACCGAGCCGGCGGCGGCGATCTTGCGGTTGGCGTTCGGCCCGCCGCTGGATCCCGCACGAGTGGTGCTGGACCTCCGCGACTCGGTGGAACTAAGGGAATCCTGACCACCGTTTCGCCGCGCCGCGTCCACTGCACTAATCGCGTAGCTTCTCCAGGGCTTGCAGCCGCTCTTGAGCGGTGTGAGCCGCTTTGGTATCGGGGTAGCGGTCCAGGACGCGCTGGTAGAGTTGAGTGGCATGGGAGTAGTTGCCCTGAGCCTCTTCGAATTGGGCATTGCCGATCATCTCTTCCGCCTTCCCTTCAGCGCCGGCACAAGCGGCCAGGAGCAGCGGCAGCAGGACAATCCAGGTCAGGGCGAGGCGTTTCATCTTGTTTCTCCTGTTCGGGATCCATTTCGAGGCTTCGCCGGGAACTCGGCGGGACATCCAGGTTAGACTGTTGTTGAAGCAAGTTACCTGGCTGGCATTTCCTGACCCGGAGTCGCGATGAATAACTCGAAGTCGTGTTTGGCTGTTCTTGTTGGGAGCGTTTTCTTGAGCATGTCGGCCGCGCCGGCGGATGAGTTGATACGGGTGGATCTCATCTCCTCCTACGATGGAGCGGCAACCTGGTCCCTGGTCAATATACCGGACTCCTATGTGCCGGGCACTCCGGTTCCTCTGGTGATCGGCTGTCACGGCATGGGGGGCTCGGCGGATGATGCAATCACTTTTCTCGCCGGACCGACCAGTCAGCGTGGCTGGATTCTGGCGGCGCCGCAGACTCACGGCGAGCGATCCGACGGCGAGACTTCGCTCGCCGCACGTGCCGCGCAGCATGATCTGATCGATCTTCTGCAATACTGCATGGACAATTACGACATCGACGCGGATCGCGTGTATCTCAGCGGCGCATCCATGGGCGGAATGCAGACTTCGATCAGCGCGGCGAAATACCCGGATGTTTTCGCTGCCGCGTGGGAGTGGATGGGGCCAGCCGATATGGAAGTGATTTGGTACGAGCTGGACGGCTCCTTTCTGTTCCAGGAACTGGCGGATGAATCGGTGATCGAATGCGGCGGGAAGCCGGATGAGCAGCCGTTCGAGTATCGCCGCCGGTCGGCCACGGAATACGCCATGAACCTTCGCACGGTGCCGTTCAAGATCGGGCATGGACGCACAGATATACTGGTTCGTCCCCATCATGCCAAGGACCTGGATCGGGCAATTCGCGCCTACGACC
>JALXCG010000131.1 GCA_026991065.1 Gemmatimonadota bacterium
ACGCGGTTGCACGAGGCGCAAGACGCGTCTCGCGTTGATACGGCAAGGTCCTGGTTCGCGGCATCGGCATCGGCAAGCTGGAGGAACTCCCCTATATGCACGGCGAGCCGGAGAGGCCGAAGATCCTGGACCTCGTCGATCAGCAGGAGCGCTGAGGGCGATTCCGCCGCGCGGGTGGGCGGAGCTGCGCCGCCGGGCCGAGCGTCCGGCGCGAAGGCAGCGAATTGCCCAACCCGATCGCTCCCAACTCCGTCCAGGGAATTGCCCGGACTCCAGGCGCGATCGATTGCATGTCGACGCCGCCTCGGCTCGGTCGGTGCACGATCCACCCGCGGGAGCTTTCGGCGCCTGTGGCCTTCATGAGCCGACGCAACGACTTCGCCATGGCTGGTGCGGGGGTTCGCGTGGCCTTGGCTTCGATCATCACGAGCGAATGTTCAGGTCGCGGCACGACGAAGTCGACCTCCAGGCCCTGGCGATCGCGGAAGTGATAGATCTCACGCCGGCGCCCGGTGTGGATCTGCGATTTGACGATTTCCGACGCGACCAGGCCTTCGAAGAGCGGTCCCAGGAATGGAGATCGCGACAGTGCTTCTTCGGACTCGATTCCCAGCAGGTGAGCCGCAAGACCGCAATCGGTGAGATAGATCTTCGGGGCCTTGGTGATGCGTTTGCCGAAGTTCTCGTAGAACGGAGGAACAATCAAGACTTGCAGCGTTGTTTCGAGCACCCCGAGCCACTCCGTCACGGTGGGAACCGTGACGCCGAGCGGTCCGGCCAGAGCGGTCTTGTTCAGGATCTGTCCCGTGCGAGTCGCGAGCAGCGCCAGAAAGCGCCGAAATGTTGCTAGATCGCGAACATTCAAAACCTGGCGAATGTCGCGCTCGAGGTAGGTCTGAACGTAGGACCGAAACCAGAGATCCCGCGTTTTGGGTCTTGCCACTACCTCGGGGAATCCACCTGCGAGGAGAGAGACCGATTCGTGTTCCGAGCGGGAAAACGGCAGCAGCGAGAAGACAGCCGCGCGCCCTGCCATGGACTCGCTGACGCCCCGCATGAGGGCCGACTCCTGCGAGCCGGTCAGCAGCCACTGCCCCATGCGCTCCGGCGCGGCATCGATTCGGGCGCGAATGTGCCCCAAGAGTTCGGGCGTATTCTGGATCTCGTCGAGAATGACCGGAGTGGGCAAGTCGTCCAGGAATCCACGGGGATCGCTGCGAACCCTGTCGATCACGTCGGGCGCCTCCAGAAGCACGTAGTGAGCCTCTGGAAAGCTATGCCGCAGGAGAGTGGTCTTGCCGGACCGACGCGGACCGGTCAAGACCACCGCGGAAAAAGCGCCGGCAGCCCGGAAGAGTTCGGGCCCGAGAGTGCGTGGAGTATAGTCCATGGTGACAAATCTATAGTGCAACTTTAGATTTGTCAATACTGGTCCTGCTGCACCACCATCCCCCGGAGCAGTTCCCGTGATCCCGGGCGTTGTCCGCCGCGCGGGTGGGCGCAGGCGCCCTCGCTACAGGGCGTTGAAGCTGAGATTGCCGCAATCTCTGCAGGTGCGCACCTCTTGTCGCCGGCCGAGGGCGTGCAGGCGGCGAATGCGATTCAGGCCCTCGTGGGTCCACGCCTGACGCAGGCTCAGTTCCTGAAATCGCAGGCCGAGCCCCAGGTCGCTCCTGTTGCCGGCTGCGCAGCAGAAGTCGTAGTCACCGTTCCAGCGAATGCCGAGTCGCTTCCAGAGAATCGTACAGGGATACAGGAATCCCGATCCGCTGACTCGACCGTTCCCGCGCATGGTGTCTTGGTCTTCGCGCTGAGCGCGGTTCTCTGCGTCGGGCGAGAGCAGCGGCTGCACCCAGATCTCGTCCTGGTCCGAGAGCATCGCCTGCCAGCGTCTTCTGATCGATTCGATCTCGTGCTCGGTTTCCGGCATGAGGATGGTCCGCAAAACCACCTGTGGTCGCGGGCGACACCGCTTTGATCGTTCCGCCAGAAAATGAGTAACGTTCTCGATGGTGCGATCGAAATCCCCACCGACGCGGATGTTGTTGTAGGTCTCGCTGCTGTCGCCGTCGATACTGAAATGAACGCTCTTCACCCCCGTGGCCAGGATCGCTTCGGTCCTGTCCGCTGTCAAGAGCGTGGCCGAAGTGATGATCCGCATGGTGTCGATGCCGCGACTTGCCGCGTACTCGAGACACTGGTCGAAGCGCGGGTGCAGCAGGGGTTCCCCGAATCCGGTCAGGAGCACGTCGCAGGCCGGGGAGTGCGCGGCGTCGTCCATGATCCGGCGGAACAGATCGAACTCCATGGTGCCCAAGTCCCGGGTCTTCGCGTGGTAGCGCACACACATGCGGCACTTCAGATTGCAGCGATTCGTCAGCTCCACGCTGAGATGGGGAGGGAAAGGGATGAGGCGGTGCCAGGGAAGCAGGGACGCGATCCGCCTCACCGGTCCGATCTTGAAGGCCGCGCGGCCCCACGCTCTCACTTTTGCGTGCCGCAGCAAGCGCAGGGCATCCTTGCGGCGGGCCAGAAAATCGGTCGCGATCCCGGTGGCATATTTCGCCATCTCAGCGTCTCCTCTCACTCGTCCGGGCGGAACCGGTGCCGTTCCCGGTCCGCTCGCCCGTGCAACCGCCTTCTTCGGGCTGCCCGTTACCGGCCGCCTCTCGCCGCGCTTCCGCGTGGACCGGACCGCCGGCGAGGGTCAGGTCCAGTTCCACCAGCCGATGTCGTTCCGAATCGGCAACGATCAATCGGTGCTCCTCTTCCAGCCACAGCAGGCCCCGCGGATAGAAGAGTCGCGACACTTCGGTGGCGCCCGTCCAGCTCCGCAGCCACTTTCCGTCCACGGTGTAGAACTGAACGCGGTGGTTTCCGGTATCGGCAACCGCGCACACCTGTTCAGAGATGAATTCGAGTGCGTACGGGTAGTTCAGTCCGGCCGGATGCTCGCTCCATCCACCCCAGCGGCCGAGAAGCGCTCCCCGCGCGTCGAAGACCAGGATTTGATGCAGCCCGACATCCGCCACGTACAGCCGATCCCCATGCCAGCGCACCCAAGCGGGTTGTTGAATGCCGCCCTCGGCTCGGCGCACGCTCCAGCGGAGCTTGTGGTCCTCGTCCAGGAGCAGCAGGCGACCGGGAATGGTCTCGACGACCGCCAGGCCGTGGCCCTTCCGATAGGAGATAGAGCGTGGATACCTCAGTCCCTTCCAGGCGTTGGCCCGGCCGAGACACTTTCCCTCTTGGTCGAAGCGCTGAAGCCGTGAGTTCAGGGAATCGACCACGAGTATCTCCTGGCCCGCCATGCCGATATCCGTGGGATTGATGAATCGGCCGGGCGACTTGCCGAGACCGCCCATGACCACGGGTTTCCCGCCCAACCGAGAAAAACGGACCACGCGGTTGTGAAAAGTGTCGGCAACCCAGATCCGGTCGCGACCCGCGGCCAGCAGGCCCTGCGGAGACTTGAGGGCCAGGCCGAACGGCAGCGCGCGGACGAATTCGGCCTCCACCGAGACGGGCGAGGTCGTTGCTCCCCGGGGCGGTTGCGCGACCAATCCGTTGCCTGCGCGCGGGCCCGCGGAGGGGAGTGCACCGGTTTCCGGCCGCTCGTCATGCGCAATCGACCCGGCGGAGATGCGGTGCACCTCGATCCGCTGAATCCGATGGTTGTGGGTGTCCGCCAGCAAAACCCTCCCGCGCGCCCGATCGATCGCCAGGCCCCCCGGCAGGGACAGTTCGCCGATCTTGCACCCCAGGAGCCAGCTGCCCTGGCGGCCCCACGCGGCGATGGCCCGACCGTCCGGAGCAAAGACCTGAAGACGATTCCCCGCCCACTCCAGCACCAGGAGTTCGCCGGTGGCGAGGTAGGCACAAGCGGCCGGTCCGTTGAATTGCCCGGGCCCGAGCCCCGGACCGCCAAGCGTGCGCAGAAGGGTACCATCGTTGGCGAAGATCGCGACCCGATGATGGAGCGCATCGCAGACGGCGATCTCGCCCGACCTGGCCTGTGCGACACCCATCGGAAAGGCGAAGGGATAGCGTCCCAGGTCTGTCTGCTCCAGGTCGCGCGCACCATTGCCCGTGGCCGGGAAGGCGAGCAGCCGATGCCGGCGCGTCGCGGCCACCAGAATGGTCCCGTCGATCCCGACGCACAAGCCCCTGGCCCCGACGAGCAGATCGCCTTCGATGCGCGCAGGATCGTCCAGGTAGCGGCCTCGCGGGTCGTAGCGGTGAAGCTTGCCCTCCCCGCTGTTCAAGACCAGAATGCGGCCTTCGCGATCCAGCGCCACGGCCATCGGCATGCGCAAGGGCACCCGTCCCTCGTCGGCATGCCGCAGATACGCGCGCGCACTCCCGTTCTCGGCGAAGAGGATCACCCGGTTCTTGAACGTATCCGCAACGACAAACGAACCATCCGGAGCGGCCGCGACCCCGTAGGGATGACTGAAACGCACTCGACGGCGAGCAAACCCGTCGCCCAGGAAGGGTGTTGTATCTTGCACGATTCGAGGATCCGTCACCGGATAGGGAGCGTACCACAGCTTCGGAACTCGCACAGGTATTCTTCGGGCCGCGCGCGGCAAGCGACGCAGCAGGATTGGCAGAAAGGAGGGACGACGAAGCCCACCCAGGCGCCGCCGGACCAAGCCGAAGCGCAATTCTCCATCGTAGCGAAGTGTCTGTAACAGTTGCGTTGTTTGCATGGCAATCACAACACTTTCAAGAAGCGTCGAACGAGCACCGAGCGCAGGCGCATGGCCAGATACCACAATAGTGGCAATGCGAACACCTCGTGCCGCACCCGCAGAGCAGCGATCATTTTGATGACGCTCAAGGGAATCCGCAGAAGTCTCCCCCGCCCTTTCGGATTCATGAACGCCAGTTTGAAGTAGAAGAGCGCCGGCTGACGCCCGAACGCATCTTTGGGGGCCAGCCACGGCACCTCGTGAACCTCCAGGTAGCCCCGGTAGAACTCCTCCCATTCCGCGAGGGAGTTCGGAAGCCTCTCTTTCCTCTCGTGCTCCACGTGGCGGTAGAGCCTGGTCCACGGCACCGGTGTGAACTGCAGCAAGCTGACCACGTTGCGAGGATGGGCGCGACGAACCGCGCACATCGCCCGCAGCGACTCCATGAACTCCTCCCGCGTCTCCGTCGGAGGGCCGATCATAAAATTGGTGCGCACCGCAATACCGGAAGGGGCGAATCTCTCCAGCAGCAGGTCGAATTGGGCGCCACTGAAACCCTTGTCGTACAGGTCTCGGATTCGTTGCGAACCGCTTTCCACTCCGACGCCGATGCTGAGGCAACGTGTGGCTCGAAGCAGTTCGAACAGCTCCTCGTCGAACTCGAGCGCCCGCGAAATGTTGCAGAGGGCAAACCAGGAAAAAGTGAAGTTCTCGGCCAGAAAGCCCCGCAGGATCGCCTTGACGCGGCTCAGGTCAATGAAGAAATCAAAGTCCCAGAACGCCACCTGCCGGACCTGGTGCTCCCGCGTGATGGCCTTGATTTCGGACACGACCCGGGCGGGATTGAGGCCGTACCAAGTGCGGTTGAAGTAGGGAGCCGGCCCGCAGAAGGAGCACTGGAAGGGGCAGCCGACGCTGGTCGCGTAGTGGAGCAGTCCGTTGCCGTGTGAATACTGGCGTGGGTCGAGCCTGCCGTAATCCTTGGGCAGAAAGGAGTTCGGGTCGACCAATGGCGGCGCGGGGTGGTGGACGATCCGCCCATCGCGTTTGTAGGAGAGGCCGGGAATGTCATCGCAGGCGGCCCCGCGGGCGAGCCTGCGGGCGAGTTCCGAAAAGCGCTCCTCGCCTTGCCCCCTGAGCGCCAGATCGACGTTGCCGCTGTCCACGCATTGCTCGGGAACAGTGGTTGGAAACCAGCCGCCCCAGATGATCGGAAGTTCCGGGCAGCTTGCCTTCACGCGGCGCGAAAAGGCGTGGCCGTCCACGACCTGATACCCGCCCATCACGCTGACGCCGACGCAGAGCAAGGAATCTCGATGCTGCGTCAGGAGGGCCGAGACATCTCCCGGCAGACGCGCATCGTGGATCAGCACCTCGAAGCCCGCGGCCTCCAGATGAGGCGCCAGGGCCAGCAGTGGCAGCGGCTCGGCG
This sequence comes from Gemmatimonadota bacterium, assembly GCA_026991065.1. GTDB lineage: Bacteria > JALXCG01. The sequence goes on from JALXCG010000131.1 coordinate 6,126, forward strand.
ATTGGACCGTTGCCGCGCGGCGCCGCGGGAGAAAGAGCGGGAAAGTAGAGAAGTACCTTCGACCGACCGCGCACCGCGGAATACATCATGCCTTGCCCTCCGATGCCGACTGGTAAGGGGGAAAGACTAACACGTTCCCCGCTGCTCCATTGCGGCGTTGTGTTTCGCGCAGTCAAGTCGACGCACCATGGCACGCCCCGGATGAGGAGGATCTATTCCGCGGTGCCGGGCAAGGTCTGGCACCCGCCCCGGGACAGGTGGAGCACGCGCCGCACCTGTTTCCCCTATTGGCACACAACCTGGCAAGGCGCTCGCCCCAGCGCCGCCCATCCGGCAATAACCGAGAGGGGCGGCTTATTCAGTCGGCTGCCGACTCGGATCCACCGATCACTTTGCGGATGAAGGAATCAACGATCTCCTGGCGGTCTTGGACCCAAAGTTGGGACGAAACCTCCTTTGGGAACGCCATTTCGGATCCCAGGTCATAGGCGCCTGTATTGGTGTAGCCGTAGATATTCAGGGCACCGATCATATTGCAAACGACCAAACAGAGCATTGCCGCACGATAGAGCTTGTGCCGAGAGAGGATTCGGGCGACAAGTATGTAGCAAAACGGAATGATGGGCATGAGGGCGCGCAGCCCCGGAGCAAACGCAAGCGGTATCCAGGTAGCAACAAGGAACGCCAGGAGTGATCGCTGATTCCTGTAAAGCGACAGAAGGCGGCTTGGATGGAAAAACTCCCATCCAATCCACAGAAGGATCGCTGAATAGAGCGCAGCGATTGGCAACAGGAACGGCGTTTTGTAGAGTGCGGGGAAGGGCACGAAGACAAGGAGCAGGTTTTCCAGTGCTTTGACGGACCGTGCCGCAACGGTAAACGCTAGTGTTTCCAGTCCGCCACCGTGTATCGCGCCCAGACCCACTCCTCGAGACTGCATCGCCTGGTACTGAGTGAAGTAGTCAATTGCAATGATCGCGAGGGTAGTCAGTAGCAGCACAAGAGAAAGAGCTATTCTTCGCCTGCGCAACGTGTAGATCGCTACTGGAAAGCTGTGGAAAACAAACGGAGACTTGGCAAGATTGGCCAGGATAGAGAAGATACCGGCACGCCTTGGGTTGTGGAGATTCAACCAAGCAAGAAGGAGAAATGTCGTCAAGATCAAGTCATTGCGCTGGGCGATCCAGGTTACTGGATACACTAGAGTTGGGTGTAGAAACAGCGCAACGACCGTAAGGGCCGCGTGTTTTGTCCCATTGAGTGCTCTATGTGAAAGAACGATGCAGATGTTAAAGAATACGAGACCGACCAATCTGTGCAGAAAGGCGCCCGTGCTGACCAAGGAAACCACAGGGTAGGAGATGTGCCACAGCGGCCTGAAGAAGCTCTTGAGGCTTAGTGCCATGGCCTCGCCGAAATCCAAGCGCAGAAGTGTGAAGTCGTCCGAAGCTTACCCGAAGGTGAGCGAGTATGCATAAAACGCATTCAAAATGAAGAGAGCAATCAGGAGGTTCGTGTGCTGGGAGACCGGTCCCTCTCTGAGCAGTTCACCAGTTGGTTGCCAGCTCGGGACTCGCGAGTAATCGCCCCGCTTCACGGTTGCTGGTGCAGCAAGAGAAGGGCTTAGGGTGGCTTTGGGCATGGGGGGCTTCGTCCTTGGCGCTTTCGACGTACCGGCGGCAAGATCCCTGGTTGGAAACCTGACGACTTCTGGAGCATCGGCAGAAGGAAGGAATCCTGGAGTTGGGAGTCTGCCGGTCCTTTCTGCCTGGCTCGGCGTCGCCATCCGGATCGACTTTTTTTCACGCACCGCTCCAGGTTTTCCAGGCGCCGGTGCCAAACGCCGCGGAGCAATCATCCGCTCCGGGCAGCGAAGATCCTGGCCGAAGGGGCGCTTGGCGCGGCACCCGGTTTCGGCTCAA
>JALXCG010000132.1 GCA_026991065.1 Gemmatimonadota bacterium
ACGCCTTCGATGATGTCGTCGATATAGGTAAAATCCCGCAACATCTTGCCGTGGTTGAAAACCTGGATCGGCTCTCCATTCAGGATGGCGCGCGTGAAAAGGAAGAGGGCCATGTCGGGCCTGCCCCAGGGACCGTAGACGGTGAAGAAACGCAGGCCGGTGACCGGCAGACCGAAAAGGTGGCTATAGGAATGCGCCATCAATTCGTTGGCCTTCTTGGTTGCGGCATAGAGCGACACCGGGTGATCGACATTGTCATGCGTGCTGAACGGCATGCGTGTATTGGCGCCGTAGACGGAGCTGGAAGAGGCAAAAACCAGGTGGCCCGGGGGGTGGTTTCTGCAACACTCGAGCAAGTTGACAAAGCCCTTCAAGTTCGAATCGACATAGCTCTGGGGGTTATCGAGCGAATGGCGAACACCGGCCTGAGCCGCCAGATTCACGACCGCGTCGTAGTTCCTGCCGGCACTTTCAAAGAGCGTCTCCAGATCGTTGCTGTTGGCCAGGTCGATGCGGTGAAACGAAAAAGAGTTGTGCTCCGCCAGTCGAGCCAGGCGCGCTTGCTTGAGCCGAACATCGTAGTAGCTGTTTAGATTGTCTATACCGGTTACCTGCCACCCCTCTCGGCAGAGCCGCTGCGTCAGGTGATATCCGATGAATCCGGCCGCACCGGTGACCAGTGCGCGGTTGTCTGCCATCTGTGCGTTCCTTTCCAATGACTCCAGATCTTGCCTTCGTCGTCAGAACCCCCCAGCCAGTCTAAACCGGAAGGCGCATCCCAAGGTGCGGAAAGTGGGATCAGTGTCGCTTTTTTCCCGGTCCAATGGCGAATGGCGTGAGCCTGGTTGTACCCTGCTGTCGCGGCGCGCTGGCGCAACAACGCTGCTGCTGCGCGATCTTCATCAAGAGAGTGTTGTTTTGGGCACCCGCCTTGCCCCATCACGCCGCCGCCGCCCGTCCCTCGGTGCAAGCAGCGCTTCTCTGCCTCGGCCACGGCCTCTCGCCGAGCGGGGTGGCAGCGCGGCGGCGAGAGCGTTCGGCTCCACCTTGCCGGATCCCACTCTGCAACCGCCCCGGCCTCTCCGCATCTCCCGCACTTGAAGCAGTCCGCGAAGAAACGCGACCGGTGGGCAGACGCGGGGGCCGGTCGCCGCCGGCCGCCGGGATCGCGAGTCCGGGCGCGCGACTCCCGCCGCCGGGCGGTGATCGCCGGGAGCCGCCTACTCCAGGGCCCGGCCCGCCTCCAACTCCTGCGGGGCGGCGGCCTGGACATCGGCGATGGTCAGTTCGAAATCGAGGGTCTTGCCGGCGAAGGGGTGGTTGCCGTCCAGGCGCACCTTGTCGTCGCCCACCTCGAGCACCACCACCGGGTGGACGTGGCCATCCCTGGAGCGCATCTCCAGCATCACACCGGGGGTGACATCGGCGGGGACCGCGTGACGCGGCACCTCGATGATCCGCTTCGGGTCGGGCCGGCCGTAGCCCTCCTCGGGGGGGATGCGGACGCGGGTGGTGGCGCCGGGAGTGAGGCCGGTCATCGCTTTCTCCAGGCCGGGGACGATGTTCTGGTGGCCGTGAAGGTAGTGGAAGGGCGGCTGGTTCTGGTTGGAGTCGAGCACTTCGCCGGAATCGCCGTCGCGCAGGGTGTAGTTGAAGCCGACGATGCGGTCGCTGGCGACTTCGGCGGGGCCGTCGAGCGCCGGGCGCTGAATCGGCTCGCGCGGCGCATCGTGCTCGTGGCCGGAGCAGTTCGAGGAGCAGCTCTGGGCGGGGCCGAATTCGCGCAGATCGCCCGCTTGCAGCCGCTCCAGGGCGGCGGCGACGGTGGCCGAGTTTTCGTGGAAGTAGACCTTGATGCCGACGCTCTGGAAACCTTCGAGCGGCCGGCCGCCCATGCCGCCGGAGATCAGGGTGGTGACCCCTTCGCCGTGCAGGAGCTGGACCGGAGCCATGCAGCCGCCATGCTCATGCCCCTGGTTGGGCAGCACGCGGACGGTGCCGGGTTGGCCGTCGGCGGAAAGCTCGATCAGCGTGAAAGAGTCGCAGTGGCCGAAGTGGTCGGAGATGGAGGCGTCGAGGCCGCCGGGCGATTGGGTGGGGATGGCGACGAGCATTTTGGGGATCCTCCCGCGGGTCGGGAAGCGGATGATCGGGATGAAGCAGGTGCGGAGCCGGAACCGGGTGCGGCGCGGCATCTGCCGCTGGCGGCGCGGGGCGCGGCTGCGCGGGACGCCGGCTGTGGACCGGCGGGTGCATCTTCGCACTCTTCGGCGGAGTTCTCACGGATTTAATGAAGAGAGAGCGGCGGCGGCCGGGAAGCGCGCGGAGGAGGTGGGGGGCGGAGCGGCTTCCGCGGTTCCGGGAG
>JALXCG010000133.1 GCA_026991065.1 Gemmatimonadota bacterium
AGCTGGAACTCCAAGGTGGCCTGGTTCGCCGGGTGGCCGAAGAAGTGATTGCCGCACGTGGTGTGAAACTCGACTACCAGATCGGTACCATGATTGAAGTGCCGCGGGGAGCCTTGACGGCTGGTGAGATTGCCAAAGTCGCGGAGTTCTTTTCCTTTGGAACGAATGACCTTACCCAAACATGCTTTGGCCTTAGCCGTGACGATGTTCCAAAGGTTCTCGAAACCTACATCGCAGAGCGCATCTACTCCGTCGATCCCTTTGTCTCGGTAGACCAATCGGGTGTTGGCCGACTCATGGAGATTGCGGTCCATGACGGCCGAGAGACCAAGCCCAATTTGAAGATCGGAATCTGTGGCGAGCATGGTGGAGACCCACAGAGTGTCGAATACTGCAACCAGCTCGGCCTGAACTACGTTTCATGTTCGCCTTATCGTATCCCGGTTGCCCGCGTCGCCGCTGGGCAGGCCGCACTCAAGGCAAAGAGCTAGAAACCAGAACTTCCCGTTGACCAGGACCTGGGGTCACCACGTAGAGCGGAGTGGCGGTCGAGGCCTTTCCAAAGGCCGGCACGCTCAGCGTGAAGTGACCCCGGGTAACCTTCTGCAGCGCGGGGAACGGACGGGAATCCTGTGATCCGCCGCACCATCGGAAAGCAGCGCAGACACGTCGCTCGGTACGTGTTGACGACATCTACGGCGGTGTTCACCCTCGGTTTGGTTGCTCTCTCGGGATGTGCACGTCGAGAGAGGCCCAACCCTGCCAGGCCCGTTCCAAGCCGTTCTGTCACACCAGATGTGTCGATCGGTATCGCCTCGACTGTGGAGTCGGTAGAAGTGGAAGCCGTCTCCTCTGCAGAACTTCAGGCCGTTGACCCCAGCATTGCGATTCAGCTCTCGGCAAACACCCGACTAAGGATCACGCCTGGACCAGATTCTTCCTGCGCACTGTCGGCCGGAGTTAGTGGTGCAGAGAAGTGGTCTCTTGAACTGTCAGAGCCATTTCGAGTGGTAGCAAAGGATTCCACCAGCCCGCTCCTTCGTCTCAATGGCCGCGCCTATCCCGGTGTTCTTCGGTTTGTCACTGTTGCAGGCACTCTTCAGGTAGAGAATCAGGTCGACCTCGAAACCTATCTTCGAGGGGTTGTGCCGGTGGAATTGGGATTCCTTAGCCGCGCCACTCCCGCCGCACTGCGAGTCCAAGCAGTAATCTCCCGGACCTATGCCCTTCGCAAGATTGCTTCAGCCGACTCGATCCTGGACTCTACCATCGGTGATCAAGTCTATGCAGGTGCCGATGTCTGGGCTGCCGCAGCTGACGACGCGATCCGTGATACTCACGGTATGATAGTCGCTTATGACGGTCGTCCCGCCCTCACTCTATTCCACAGTACCTGCGGCGGACACACCAGCCCTCTGGATGCGATCTGGCCTCGCTACAGCCGACCGATCTCCTACCTTCAAGGTGTTTCTGACCTGGATGAAACCGCCACACCCTACTGTTTCTGGTCCAAGTACGCGCACTGGCGAGAACACTGGAGCATCGCCGAACTCCGGGCAACCCTTCAACAGTATCTTCCGTCTGAATTCCCCGGAATTGACGACCAACTGCGCGGACCTTCCGGCCCGATTGACATCCGAATCACCGGACGCACACCAGATGGTCGTGTAACTCACGCGCAGATCCGTGCGTGGGGACACGAGTTCGATCTCCATGGAGAGCGAATTCGATGGGTGTTGCGGCCTCCAGGCAAGAGTCTGCTGCTACGAAGTTCAAAGCTGACCAGAGTTGAGATTGGTGTGGATGGGTTGGACGTCGAGGGGGAGGGGTGGGGACATGGTCTTGGACTCTGCCAGGTTGGAGCAATTGAACGGGCCGCGCGCGGTAGCGATTGGGAACAGATCCTCAATCACTACTACCCGGGCACCTATGTCATGCAAGCTTACTGACCATCTACCTCATCCCGTAAGTATGAGAATGCCCCAAAGGTCATTTCAGCCAGTACAGAAACCGCCCGCAATTCTCACATTGTGCGATCATTGAGTTGGATGCGTTGGTCAGGCTAGTAGGCAACGTAGTAAAACAGCCGTGGCAAACCCCGCGGGTCACCGGAACGACAGGGCGTCCGTAGCGTTTTCGCAGAGCTTCATAGCGTCCCAGAACCGCCTGATCGAACTCGGCCGCCAAGACAACGCGCTGCTCCTGGAGTTCCTCTATGTTGGGCGTTGAAAAGCCAAGCTCAACAACATCTTGACCCATCTCAGCAATCTCGCTGATCATCAGGTCCAGATCATGGAGCGTAATCAATAGCTCTAACTGCTTATTCATTGGTGGTCTTCCATCCTTGGTGTACGCTCCGACTACCCTTCCGCCTTGCCTACCAGCTCCCGAAACTCCTTGGCTGTCTCGATCTTCATAAGAGCATCTCGGTTTTCGGGATCTTTGAGGAACTGCGCGATCCGTCCCAGCGTAGGAAGGTAGATATTGGAGATCTCCTGCGGGGGCGCCACAATCAGAAAGAAGAGATGAACCGGTTTGTCATCCATGGCGTTGAAGTCAATCCCCGCCGATGATCGCCCCGCAGCCATCATCAATCTGCTGATTACCAAGGAACGGCCATGGGGAATCGCAACGCCCCGGCCAATGCCGGTGGACCCCATGTGTTCTCGCTTCTTTAGCATTCGAAGAACGACCGCCGCGTTTTTTTCGTCGAGATCCAGTTGTCGAACCAATTCCCCAAGAACATCGTCTTTCGTCGTTGCCTGGAGATCAAGATTGATGGACTCTTCCGCAAGGAAATCAATAACCTTCACGAGCAAACCTCGAACCGCGCGAAGCGGCGGCCAAATGCCTAATTACTTCTGAACTCGATCCTCAAGCGAGAGACGAGTGTGCATGGCTGAACAATATAACCCCAAACAACTACCAAGGGGCACTGCTGTGGTCAACTGGAATCACACGATCTCTCTCGATTTGTTTTTCGTAGCTGTAATCTGGACAATGGGCTTGAGAGCGTCGCCCCGATGGTCTGCACCAGGGGCCCATGGGCTTCGGCCTTTCGCGCGCCTCCGCCTCCTCTGAACGAGTTTGGAGAAGCGACGTCTCCAAAGCAGGCGCCGGCCTGTGCTGAAACGCAACCAACCCACGAGAAACCAGCGAAATACACGTAGCATGTCCACTGTGTTGATCATTGATGATGACGATGCGATCCGCCAGGCTGTGTCCACCATCCTGAGCTATGACCACTACGAGATCCTGACCGCCGAAGATGGTATTCGTGGTCTTCAGGTGTTTGACCAGGAGGACCCCGATCTAGTGCTCTTGGACATCAAGATGCCGGGGATCGATGGCCTTGAAGTCTTGCGGATGATCCGCGAGGACCGGGGATCCACAACCCCGATTATCATCTTCACCGGGCATGGAGATTTTCAGACAGCGGCAGAAGCGGGGCGCTGGGGGATCTTCGACTTCATTGAGAAGCCTGGAGACACTGAAGTAATCCGCACTCGCGTGCGCAACGCATTGCGTCAAAGCGAGTTGGAACGAGAGAATTCAACCCTCAGAGAACGCGTTACGACGGATGACGAACTCATCGGTGAGTCACCAGCCATGCTGGAAATCAAGAAGACCATCGATCGAGTGGCGGCAACGCAGGCCAGAGTCCTGATTACCGGTGAGAGTGGCACCGGCAAGGAACTCGTGGCCCGCGCAATTCACCGGGCGTCACCGCGTTTCGCACAGCCACTGATCAAGGTCAACTGCGCGGCCATTCCCGACGAGTTGATAGAGTCCGAACTCTTCGGCCACGAAAAGGGCAGCTTCACCGGTGCCCATGCCAAGAAGATCGGCAAGTTTGAGGCAGCGAATGGCGGAACGCTCTTTCTGGATGAGATCGGCGACATGAATCTCGCTGCCCAGGCCAAAGTTCTTCGCGTTCTGCAAGAGAATGAGATTGAGCGCGTTGGCGGCAACAAGACCTTGCCTGTCGATGTTCGAGTGATTGCCGCGACCAATCAGGACCTGAGCGATGCCATCCGTGAAGGGAGATTTCGCCAGGACCTGTTCTATCGCCTCAATGTCATACCGATCCACCTGCCGCCGCTGAGCCAGCGCGGCGATGATATTGAACGGATCGCCGTTCACGTACTCGCCGAGGTTTGCGAAAAGAACGGCTTGGCAACAAAAAGGTTTCATCCCGATGCGTTGAACAATCTGAAATCTCGTCCCTGGCCCGGCAATGTTCGCGAACTGCGAAATGTGGTTGAGCGCGTCGCGATTCTATCTCCCAGAGATGAGATCACGGTTGCCGATCTGCCGGCCGCTGATCCGCGAAGCCTCAGCGGTAGCTTGCAAGAACTGATCGATGCCACGCCCACATTGCAAGCTTTCAAGGACTTGGCGGAACGCGCCTATCTCGAGGCGAAACTCGCCGAAAATGGCTGGAACATTGCCCGAACGGCGAAGACCATCGATGTACAGAGGTCTAATATCTATAAAAAGATAGAAAGACACAACTTGCAAAACCCCCTGCGTGCCGGTGACGCGTGAGATCCTCAACTCCATATTCGCCTCGCTTCGCTTTCTTCACCCGGCCCCACGAATCTGAGCGCGTCGCGGTTCCTGTCGCGGCCCTGCTGCTTCTGCTTTCCGGGTTCTCTGCCGGTGCCACGGTCCATGGTCCAACCGGCCGGGCGCCATCCGCTGCGTTGGCGCATCTGGCGGCGCCGCCGTCAGTGATTCGTCCGGCCACACGCCTTTCCGCTTTCGCGGAAGACGGCCCCGCTCCGGTGCTCGAAACGCCTCGCCTGCTGTCCAGCGGCCGTTCCTTTCGGCCCCAATCATCCTTGCGCGTTATTGCACTTCTGGTGGAGTTTCAGCCGGACACCGATCCGAAGACCACGGGTGATGGCCTCTTTCAATCTGAACCCGTTTGGCCCGATTTTCAGCCCCACGACCCACCCTACTTTCGCCGCCAACTGGACCACCTGGAGGACTATTGGGAAACTGTTTCCAATGGCCAAGCCGGCTTTACCGTGGATCTTGATACCCGCATTCACCGGCTCTCCGCACCGCTCTCCCGCTATGGGAAGGACGACGACTCACTGCAGCGGATCGCCGACCTGCTCCAAGATGCAATTGCCGCAGCCGATCCCAGTCTGGACTTCAGTCCGTATGGCGCAGTGATGGTGATCCATGCCGGACCCGGCCAGGAGTCCGACCTGGCTCTGGATACACCGAGCGACATCTGGTCTTCATACCTTTCGGCGGCCGACATTGAGGAGAAGTTGGACCTTCCCAACGGCATCGAAACCGACGATGGCGCCATCTTCACCGAAGGGATCGTCGTCCCCGAGATGGAAACCCAAGACGCCGACGACGAAGATCCCGCCAAGATCCTTGCTACCCTAGGCGTGATGGCGTTCGAAACAGGCCACTTCTTTGGCTTGCCCGATCTTTTCGACACCGGTCCTTTGCCCCAGGACAGCTGGGGCATCGGCGCCTGGGGGATCATGGGACTTGGCGCCTGGAATGCGAATGGCTTTGTACCCCCGCACCCATGCGCTTGGAGCAAGCTCCGACTCGGTTGGGCTACCGGCATGAAGATCGCATCGGGCGACACCCTCGCCCTGACACCAGTCGAGGCTGATCCGCCAAGCGTGCTTACTGCCCGAGCATCGCCCACCGACCTGTTCCTTGCCACCTACCGCAAGGGCGACCTCAACAGCAACGGCTGCTTCGATTTCATCGACGCCGATGGAGACTCTCTTTTCAGCTACTTCGACCCTCTATCCGGAGACCGCTATCTGGGGTCCGAGTTTGACTATTACCTCCCGACCGGTCCAGGCACCCCTTGTAACGGTTCCACCTCCGGCGTGCTCTTCTGGCACATCGACGAAGATGTCATTGCCGCCTCCGCCCCTCCCGACGTCAATCTTGTCAATGCCGAAGCGGGTCGCAAAGGCGTCGATCTGGAGGAGGCCGGGGGGGTCCAAAATCTTGACCAATACCCGGGGTCATGGGGCGACGCCGGCGACTTCTGGACTCCCGGCAGCAGTTTCGGGCCCGACACGCAGCCCGACACCCGAACCAACGACGGCGCTCGCAGCGGCTGGTCTTTCACCATCCACACCGTGGCCGACAGCGCCGCGACCGTGAGCGCAGCCATTGAATCCAGCCAGGACGGCTGGCCGGTCGAGATCGGCGAACCCCTCGCGGGCGCACTCCTGAGCACAGATTTCGATCACGACGGAGCAGCGGATGTCGTTGCCATCGGTGCCAGCGGGCAGGCCTACCTGATCTGGGGGGGCACGACCGTGGCTCCTCCCTTGCCGCTGCTGGCCATCGAAGATGGTGACCAAGCTGTCGGTCAAGCCGCCGCCGACCTCGACCTGGACGGTGCACCCGATCTAATCCTGACCACCCGTGATGGTCGAGTCCTGGCCCTGCGCCTGGCCGACTCCAGCGCCAAACGATTCACTGCCCCGTTACCCCCGCCGCTGCCCGGTTCCTGGGGCACCCCCCTTGGCGCGGCCTTCCTTCGCGACCCAGCCATCGCCGATCTGAACGGCGATTCCGAGCCGGAGGTCGTCGTTTTTCCCCTGCCGCAATCGCCGCCGCAATCGGACTCGCCACCAGACCTGGTGGTCTTGTCCGCCACCGGCGGCGAAATGGCTCGCGCCACCTGTGCCGGCCCGGTCTCCGTCCCGCCGGCGATCACCGCCGATGGCCGCATCGCCTACCTTGCTGGTCAAACCCTGCACCAGGCTCGCTGGTCCCCGGCGGCAGGCTTTCATGATGAGCAGAGCCACGCACTTCCGACCGCGGTTTCCACCCCTCTTCTCGCCCTCGATATCGACCAAAACGGAAGTGAAGAGGTTTTGCTGCTCGAAGAAGAGGGAAGAGCGCACCTTTTCGATGACAACCTCAAAGAACCCCCCGGTTGGCCCATCCGGCTGGATGCCGGTCTCGCCACTCCGGCAGCCGTTGCCGACCTTGGCGGCGACGATCGCATCGACCTGATTGCCTTAACCTACGACCCGATCGAAATCCGTCGCTGGGATCGTTCCGGAAACGGGATTCCCGACTGGAAGAACCCTTCTCTGGTCGCGGTCGGCGAATCCCTCGTGATTCCGCGCGCCGGCGTGCTCTGCGGCGATCTCGATGCCGACGGTATCGACGAGATCATCGCGGCACTTCCCTCCGGCCAGGTCAAGGCGATATCCCCCGGAGCAAGCGGCACAGCCACCCAGCCAACCCCGGGGTTTCCGCTGCAAGCGTCCGGCGAAGTCTCTTTTACTCCCCTGCTTGCGGATCTCGACGCTGACCGTGACCTCGAACTCGTCGTCGCCACCGATCCCGGTCTCATCATGGCTTGGGACCTTCCCGCCACCCAACCCCCTTCATGGGCCCAGCGCGGTGCCACGGCCTCTCGCGCCGGCCGTTTCGCCGGCGTCTATCCGTCCGCCACCGCGCCGCCTACGGAACTCCTCACGCAAGCCTACGTCTACCCCAATCCGGCGCGCGATCACGCCCGGCTGCATTATCGCCTGGGTTCGACCGCTACCAGCGTGACCATTCGAGTTCTCAACATCCGCGGCGAAGAGAGTTCTTTCACCACCATCACGGACCCTTACCTTCTCGCCGCCGGGGATCAACACTGGGAGTGGAATGTGGCCCCCTTGGCTCGCGGTGTCTATTACCTGCTTGTGGAAGTCCACAGCCCAACGGCCGTGGCCAGAACCACCATCAAGGCCGCCCTGCTGGGAGATTGCTGTGACTAGGAGCCTGTCGCACATTGTCTTCACTTCGCCCCGCATCCGTCCCTGCTCCGATCTCTGCGTTGCTAAGTCTTTGAAAGGCAACCAGCCTTCCTGCGGACTCAGCGCCTTGATCTCGAAACAGGCCCGAACATGGGACTCGAAAGCCAATGTGCGACAGGCTCCTAGATTCGGGTCAGGACTCCATTCAAAGCTCTGGCGAGCCGGAATCGTCACGATTGGCAGTTGCGTCCTCACTCTCCTCGGGCCCCCGCCC
>JALXCG010000134.1 GCA_026991065.1 Gemmatimonadota bacterium
GCCTGCAGGCGCGCGAAGGCGGGAAAGGTGGGGGCCGAGGTGCGCGCGCGCCTGCAGGCGTGCAGCCCGGACGCACCGCTCAAGCTCGCCATCTGGTTGCGGGCGCCGCAACCGCGCGCGCTGGCGGTGGAGCCGGAGGAGCTGGTCGGCTTGACGCCGGCGCTGGTGCGGGATCTGCGCGGCGACGCACTGGCGCGCATGCGGCGGCTGGCCCGAGAGGCGCGCGCGCGGATCCGGCCGCTGCTGGAGCGGGTGGGGGCGCGGGTAACCTTCGCCAGTGAGTTGGCGCCGATGATCTGCGTCGAGGTTCCGGCGAGAGCGGTGCGGGAGTTGGCGGCGAGCGAGGCGATCCGGCACATCTATGACGGCTGGCGGCGCGGGGCCGATGAGCTGGACACGCAGACCTGTGCCGTGCGGGTGAAGCCGGCGGTCTGGGACGCCGGTTACAGCGGCGCCGGCATCGTCGTCGCCCATGTCGAAGACAGCCGGGCGGATCCCGACAATCTCTGCATCGGCTGTTATGTGGGGGCCCACAAGCCCGAGAGCACCAATGTCGACGCCCATTCAACGGCCTGCGCCGGCATGCTGGTCAGCAACGATCCGGTTTATCGCGGCGTCGCCTACGGGGCCTGCTACTACAGCGCCAATGGCGGCAGCTACGAGGTGGCGGCGATGAGCGGCGCGATCGACGCGGCCACCCTGAACGCCGATCTGCAATCCCACTCCTGGGGCACCGGAACCGACGGCCTGCCCAATATCCATGATCGGCACATCGACTATGTGGTGCGCAATGCACGCGTATTCGCCGACGATTCCGCCGGCAACAGCGGCAACCGGAACTATCTCACCAGCCCGGGCAACGGCTACAACATGTGCACGGTGGCCAATTTCGATGACCACAACAGCTGCGGGTGGAGCGACGATCGCCTCTACACCACCTCCTCGGGCCGCGATCCTGAGTCTCCGAATGGGGACCGGGAGAAGCCGGAGATCGCGGCGCCGGGCAGCAGAATCATCAGCCTCGCCATGACCAGCGATCCCGGCTGCCCAACCGCCGGCGCGGGAAGTGGAACCAGCTACTCGGCACCGGTGATCGGCGGGATCGCCGCCTTGCTGATGGAAGCCGACCCGCGCTTGCTGGTCTGGCCGGAAGCGGTCAAGGCGATCCTGCTCGCGGCGGGACTGCACAACCTGGAGGGGGCGCGACGTCTGAGCGATCTCGATGGGGCCGGCGGCGTCGATGCGGTGGCGGCACTGCGCACAGCCCGCTTCCAGCGCTGGGATGCGCGGCTGGTCACGGCCGCGGCGCTCGACCGGCAGGTGGTTTCACTGGGGCACGCGGCGGCGGGGCAGCGGCTGAAGGTTGCGGTCTGCTGGGATTCGACGCCATCCGGCGACTACCTGAGCGACCCGCTGCTGGCGGATATCGATCTCGATCTGCTGGGCCCGGATGGGCGGGTGATTGCAACCTCGGCCTCCTACGACAACAACTACGAGATCGTGGATCTGGACTTGGTGGCGAGCGGCGAGTATAAAGTTCGGCTGACCTATCGGCGTTGGGAGGGCGACCGCGAGTATGTCGCGGGGGCCTGGTCCCTCAGCGACTAGTATTTCATCCATGGTTTTCGCCGCTTCCCGGAGATTTGCCCGCATGGCCACGCAGCCGAGCAAAGAGCTTGCGACCTTCCCCAACCCCAACCCGGCGCGGGATTATCTGATCCGCTTCGACTGCCCGGAGTTCACCTGCCTTTGCCCCATGACCGGGCAGCCCGACTTCGCCCATTTCGAGATTCGCTATGTGCCGGACCAGCTCTGCGTGGAACTCAAATCGCTCAAGCTCTATCTGTGGTCCTATCGCAACGAGGGCGCGTTTCATGAGGCGGTGACCAACCGCATATTGGACGATCTGGTGGCGGCGATCATGCCCCGGTTCTGCGAAGTGGAGGGGCGCTTTTTCGTGCGTGGCGGAATCGGCACCGTGGTGGTGGCGCGGCATGGCGCGCCGCCGGAGATCGCTTCTTAAGGTGTTCGCGGGCCATCGATCCAGCCGCGCCGGGCGGAGTAATCCAGAACCAGCCGGAAACGACGCCAAACCGGCAGCCCCAGCGCACCGGCGAATTCCGGGTCGTCGCTGGCCGCTGCGGCGGGAACGGTCTGCACGGTGGCTTGCAGATCGGTCAGTTGACGACCGTTGATCAGCAAAGAGTCCAGGTGCAGGGGCGCGTCGCCCACCGCGGCGGGCTGGCGGGCCGGAGCCGACGCCGATCGCAGATGGTGCAGGCGGACATAGGAGCGGTTCAGCAACACCGGTGCCGCAACACCCAGATCAAGTTGAAAACGCCCCGGGATGGCGCCATTGACC
>JALXCG010000135.1 GCA_026991065.1 Gemmatimonadota bacterium
CATAGGTACCCGGCGCCACCCAAACCGTGTCGCCCGATGCGGCGGCGTCGAGCGCCCCCTGGATGGTGGGAGAGTCCGCCGGTACATGGAGGGTGCGGGCAGCGGCGGGAGCGGCGCAAAGGGTGACCGCGAGCAAGCAGCCGAAGAGATTCTGAACGGATGAAAACATGACTCACTCCGGATTGTCGTCGGCGGTGATCGGGATCAGTCGATCCGCCACCACGGTGATGGTGTCACTGGCGACCGGGGTTCCATTGACCGCATAGGTGAACACACTCTTCATGTCATTCGTATTGACGACCAGAGGAGCCGCGCCGAGAGAAACGGGATGAACCTCCACACCGTAGCAGTAGACCACATTGTCCAGCACATGCGAGCGTTGATCCTTGCCGGTGTGGCGAAACACCACACGCAGGGTGCCGCTCTCATCGGTGGAAACGCGGAAGAGCCGGTCCTCGGTGGAGTCTTTCCAGACCGTGGCGTCCGCGCCTTCCACCCTCACTTTCTGACCGGTCAGGACCGGGAGCATGTAGCCATTGCCCAGGTCTTTGCCCCAGCAGTCCGGAGAATCCGGGTCGCACTCTTCGAAGTCGATATCCGGGTTGTTCAGATAGACCAGAACATCGTATTCGGTGTTCGGCTCCAGCTCGCGCAGAATCAAAGGTTGGGTGCTTTTGTCGCTCAGGTCGACACTGTCGGCAAAGGCCAGCCCATTGTGGTCGCGGTAGATGGTGGTTGGTGGAACTTTCCATTTGCGATGCACCTTGCGTTCGTCGTCGCCGATCACGCAGGAATCATTGGGCGCAACTCCCCAGCCGACCCGCGGCGGATGGGTGTAATCGGGTACCGGCACCGTTTTGGGGCGTTCATAGTGGTAAGCGGCATCCGCCGTCATCCAGTTTTCGAGCTTGAGAAAGTCGAGATCCACCGGGCCGTCCGCCCAGGGGCCCATGTCCAGCAGCCGGGCCCGGGCGCGGTAGTCGCCATAGAGAATGGTGAACTGGCACCCCGGCAAGAGCGTGGTATTGGGGACGATGCGCACAGTGTGGCCCTCAATCGACAGGTCGAAGTTGCTGCTGCCCTCTTGAAGGCTGGCGCTGGCGCGGCCCACCGAAACATAGCCGGGCTGATCGGGATCGGTGGAGGGAGCGACCCAATCGGACGGGAGCATGATCTCCAGGGTGTCGGTCGCCGATCGCTGCTCCTCGATGATCAGGGTGATCTCATAGATGTTCTTCGAAGTGGCTTTGCCGACCTGTTTCAGCCCGGAAAGTGTCGTCACGCTGAAGCGATCCCGGGCCGCGCGGACCCAGTTGGTGCCCGACTTGAGATAGATCGGCGCGCCACTGAGGTTCACTGAGAGTTCATAGGTACCGGTGGCCGGATCATAAGTAATGTCATCGCTGGTGATCTCCAGGGTGTCGATCCCGCCCGGGTCCGCGGGGAGTTCAGTAATGGGGTTACAAACCCCTATGGGGTCGGCCGTCATCTCACTCGGGATGCGGCGGTAGAGGCGCATGGGGGTGTCATTGCCCAATTGAAGCGTAACGGAGAGATCGTAGTCGGTGAAGTTGTCGTATTTCGGGTTAGCCGTCCAGAGCGCGGTGATGGTCGTGTCTGGATGGGTGATGCCGCGAAAGCGCAGGCCGTAGAGATAGGGATCCTCCGGGTCGAGGTCCAGGGAGCTTTCGTAGGCGGCGTTCCACGTCGCCTGGTTGTGCAGGGTGGCGGCGTAGTAGCCGGGCTTGAGAATCTCTGGGTGGTCTGAAGTCACCGCGCCATGAGCGGCAATGCCCGGGCGGTCGGCCGGCGAGTCATCCCCTTTGCAGTGGTCACGAAATGCCAGGTGAATGGCATCGAGATAGCCGGTGGCGAGGCCCAGCAGCAGGGTACGCCCCACGTAGTTGGCTTGGGTCTCGGCAGGATTGGTGTAGGGGCCGCCATCTGGGGCGGTCATGAGGGCGGCTTCATCCACCGTAACGCGCACCGGGTCCATGCCCCAGAAACGCCCCAGGGAGAAGATGGAGTTGCATTTTTCGAGAAAACCGGTGTTCCGGGTCTGGCCCTCGCCGGCCAGCAGGCGGGACTCCGGCGGCCCGCCCTGGAAGATGTGCACCCCGAGCGATTCATTCTGCAGGTGCCCGGTGGTATCGCCGGAACCGTAGGCGAAGAGGGCGAAATGGCGCTCCAGCGGAGAGAGGGTGACCCACTTGTGGGGATTGCCTTCCACCTGAACAGGCTCTCCGCCCTCTTCTACCGACAGCCCCTTGCCTCCGGAAGTGCCGCCGATGTAGATGGTTCCGGGCGCCCCCGCGGCACGGATCGCCTGCTTGGCCCGGCGGAAGAGCACCACGGTGTTCCAGGGGTAGAGACCGCGCATGAAGGGCTCGTTGAAGATCATCCAGCGCTTGAAGGTGGCCTGCACTGCGTTGTCGGGATTGGTCGAGACCAAAGTGTCACGCTGGGCGCCATAGACCTCTGCTGTGCGGCCGGCGAAGTTCTGCCAGGCGACGAGCAGAGAGTCTCCCTTCAAAGTTCCCCCGGCGATGGTGCCCGACGCTACGGGATCGGCAAAGATTCCCGTGAGAGCAAAATAACTACCAGTCCAGTTGTTGTCCTTGTCGGTCAGTTCGTCCCCCTTGACCCATGTCCAACCGGCGCCGCCCGGGCCATAGAGGTCGAGATGCCAGATCTGGTGGAGGTAGAGCGGCCCCCAGTTCTCAAGATGGCCCTCGCTGTAGAGGTTGCACCACCAGGCGAGAGCCTGGGTGCTGTCGGAGTTGCATTGGACCCAGAGCGGAATCTGCCGCGAGAAGTCGGGCAGCATGTCGGTTACGCTGGTGCGGTTGCTGTCGACCAGCCCCGCCCACCCCTGCATGGCGTTGGCATGGCGGATCCAGCGGTAGCCCAGATCGTAGCGCGCCCGGGCGGTGTAGAGGCGGGCGGTGTTTTCATCTTCAACGGTCGGCTCCAGGCAACTGCCCCACAAATTGGTCACCACCGATCCCAGCAACTCGGTGGTGACCCGAAAATCGGCATCGCCATCCCGCGGCGGATTTACCGGAAGTGGCTCCGCGGCGGATCTACCGGCGGTCACAAGGGCAAGAACCAGACAAAGAAGTACCGTGACCCGTGACCCGTGACCCGTGACCCGTGACCCGTGACCCGTGACCCGTGACCCGTGACCCGTGACCCGTGATTCTACTGCTCCAGACTATCATCGCAACCTCTTTTCCTACCGAGTAGTTGTGCGATTCTCCCGCGCGCTGCCCCGCACGCATCAGCCGCGGGAGACTCTGCATCTCTCCACCATCTTGACCCGGTTCGCGACAACGCGCAACCCCCAACCGCCAGGACTTCCCCCAGAAAATGGCCGTGGAGCAGCTCGTGAACGAAGCGAGAGGTCACCTTGCCCTGTGCCGCAAGCAACTTCGGGATCCGCGGTTACGCGACCAGATCCGCCAATCTTTGGGAGGTCCTGGCAAGAAGAGTGCGCAAACGTTGCTTTCAGCCGGCGCGCAGCGCTTGACAAGGCGCACGCCGACAGTTAGCTTCCTGAAACGAGAAAACGAAAACATGGTTATCGTTTTTTGGTTTTATCAAGGAGGCCCATGCCTGAAGATCCGAGACAGCAGGAGAAGCGCCACCACTTCTTCGCCGCCGCCGAGCCGTTGTTCACCCGTTACGGGTTTCGCAAGACCACGGTGGAAGAGGTGTGTCGCGCCGCCGGTGCGTCCAAGCGAACCTTCTATGAACTGTTTCGCGACAAGGGCGACTTCTTCGCCCGCATGATCCTGGCGGCGGCCGCGCGGGCGATCACCGGTTGGCGGGAGCAGCGTCCGGAAGACGCCTCGGCGGTGGAGTGGTTCGATTCCTACATGGAGGGATATCTGCGTTTCGCCCAGGAGTGTCCCGCCCATGTGCAGTCGATGACCGAGCCGGAGATTCGCGGTGGTTTCGAGAACCTCGACCAGGAAGTGTTTCATCCGTTGATCGAACCGCTGCGCGAAATCATCGAGCATGGCATGGCGCGCGGTGAGTTCCGGCCGATGGATGCCGACCGGGTGGCGTGGATCGTCGGCGCCCTGCTCGACTGCATGCACTACTTGATTCCCCAACAGTACGGGCTGCCCGGCGCGGCGGATGATCCGGCGATGGCGCGGGAACTGCGGGACTTCATTGTCCAGGGGTGGAAACGATGAGCAGAAGAATCTGTTGGCGGATCTGCCGCGCCGTTGCGCCGGCGTGGATGGCGGCGACTCTTGCCGTGCCCAGCGCCGCGGCCGCGCCCCAGCCGCTGCCGGAAGATCCGGTGATCGCGGTCGGGACCGATGCGGCCAGCGCCGAATTGCTCGGTCTCGACGGCTGCATCGCGATGGCACTGGAGGGCAACGATCTGTTGCGGGCGGAGCGCTGGCGGCGGCGATCGCTGGATGGTCAGATGAAGCAGGCGCTGGCCACCGGGCTCCCCACGCTGGATGCTTCCGGTTCCTGGATCCGCAGCCGTGATCCCAGCTTCGCCCTGGATGAGACCTTCTCCGGAGGCGGCGATGGTGACGCTGGCGGCGGCGGTGGCTCGCCGCTGGACAGCCTCTTCGCCGGCTTCGATTTTCTTCCGGCTCCGGAGGATATTCCGGCGCAGAGCTTTTGGCGGGCATCGCTCGATCTCAACTGGATGATCAATCCGGCGCTGATCTTTGGCGCGGTGGGCGCCGCGGGCTCCGGCATTCGCCACCAGGAAGCGGTGCTGGCCGAGGTGGAGAACGCCACGGTCGAGGGGGTGATGCGCGCGTATCACGGCATGATCCTCGCTCACGAACAGCTCGAAGCGGTGCGCGCCGACCGGGCCAACCAGGAGGAACTGCTGGAGATTCTGCGCCTGCGCTTCGAGAGCGGCATGGCGACCGAACTGGACACGCTGCAAGCCGCGGTGGCGGTGGCCAACATCGATCCCCAGATCCACGCCGCCGAGCGCGCTCTGCGGAAGGCGGCGGCGCAATTGAATGCCGCAATGGGGCGCGAGCCGACCACTCCGCTGGCGATCCGGGCGCGGCAGCAGGTGGAGCTGGATCCGATCTCCCGCGACACCATTCTTCAGCTCCTCGAGGATCGCCCCGACCTGCGGCAGATGCGGATCATGGATGACCTGCTGCGACAGAATCGGCGGGTGCAAAAAGCGAAGATGCGTCCCTACCTGAGCATGCACGGCAGCTACGGACTGGTGGGCAGGACCCTGGGTGGCATGAACGACACCGGCCACGATTTCTGGAGCGCCAGTGTTGCCCTTACGGTGCCGCTCTTCGACGGTTTCCTGAGCGGCGGCGAGGTACAGGAAAGTGACGCTTCGATCGCCCGCAATCAGGCGGAGCTGGAGGGCAAGCGGCGCCAGGCGCGGGTGGAAGCACTCGATCTGCTCGCCGGGGTCGCCGCCGCTCGCGGCACCCTGCACGCGGCGCAGCTTAACATGACCCGGGCCCGGGAGCTGGTCGCCAGCAGCAAAATGATGTTGCGGCTCGGCAAGATCGACTATCTGTCGATGTTGCAGGCGGAAACCAATTGGGCGCGGGCACGCGCCAATCTGATTCAAGCGCGGTTCGACCTGCTTACGCAGACCGCGGCCTTGAAGCGCGCGGTCGGGGTCTCTCCCACCGTGCCCCTGGCCGATCTACCGCGGCTGGCGGCGCAGCGCGGCCGGGAAGGGATGGAGCAATGATGGAGCAGAGCGGAATGGATGCTGAACGGACATCGGTTTGGAAGAGGCGGAAGTGGGCGTGGCGCAGCTCTTGCGCGACACTCTCGGGAGTGGTCCTGCTGGGGCTGGGCCTGATCCTGGGGGGGTGCGGTTCCGCCGGTCCGGCCGCGGAAGCGCCGCCGGAGCAGCCGCGGAATGTGCGGGTTCTGCAACTGGCGCCGACCCGCATCACCGAGTATTTCGAAATCTCCGGAACGGTGGAACCGCTGCGTGGCGCGAACATCAGCGCGGAGGAGAGCGGCACCGTGCTGCGGGTCGGGCACGACAAGGGGGAAGCGGTCAAGGCGGGCGATCTGCTGGTGGAGTTGGACCGCCGGATCCTTGCCGCGCAGCTTGACGCAACTCAGGCGAATCTGAAGCTGCAAGCCTACAATGCGGAAAAGACCCGCACCCTGCGCGCCGCCGGCAAGGTAAGTGAGCTGGAGCTGCTGGGTGTGGAAGCCCAGGCGGCCCAGGCACGCGCCACCGCAACCACCACGCGTCTGCGCTGGGAGCGGGCGGCGGTGAGCGCGCCGTTCGCCGGAATCGTTGCCGATCGCTATGTGGAGCCGGGGGAACTGGTGGCTCCGGGGCGTCTTCTGGCACGGGTGATCGATCCTTCGGTGCTGAAGCTCACCGGGTTTCTCACCGAGCGCGAAGTGGCGCGCCTGGAGCCCGGCATCCGCACCGAAGTGCACTTCGACGGCCGCAGCGCTCCGGCGCCGGGCGAAGTGACCTGGATCGGCTACGAGGCGGATCCCCGCACCGCCAAGTTCAAGGTGGAGATCCAGATTCAGAATGGCGACGGTGCCCTGCGTCCCGGAGTCGTGGCCCGCGCCCGGATCCCCAGCCGCGTTCACGAAGAGGTGATTGCGGTGCCGCGCGATGCGCTGGTCGGCAGCGGCGCCAGCCCGGCCGTATTCGTGGTCGAGGGCGATCGCGCCCATCGCCGCGCGGTGATGCTGGGCGGCGATCAGGGGCTGATGAGTGTCGTTACCTCCGGGCTCAGTGCCGGCGAGCGGCTGGTGGTGCGGGGGCAGCGCGATCTGGTGGATGGTTCGCTGGTGCGCGTTACAGAAGAGACGCAACGCCCCGACGGCTGGCGCCCGGAGGACCCGGCCGTGGTCCGGGCCGCGATTGACGGCGCGGACGCGCCCGGACTGGACAGTGCCGGGGAGGCTCCGCAATGAAGCTGACCGATGCCTCCATCCGCAAATACCCGATGATCTTCGCCTTCATGGTGATCACCACCCTGGTGGGGCTGGATTCCTATCTGTCGCTGCCGCGCGAATCCTCTCCCGATATCAAGATTCCCTTCGTCATGGTGGTGGCCCCCTATGCGGGTGCCGGCCCGGAAGATATAGAGAATCTGGTGACCCGCAAGCTGGAGCGTGAACTCAAGGGGATGGCGGACCTCAAAGAGATGACGAGTACCTCGAATGAGGGGATCTCCAACATCCTGCTGGAGTTCAACCCGAAGGTGGAGATGAGCGACGCCCTGCAGAAGGTGCGCGACCGGGTGGACCTGGCCAAGCCGGAGTTGCCCGAGGATCCGCGCGAAGATCTGCTGGTGATGGAGATCAGCTCCGACGACTGGCCGATCGTGCAGATCAATCTGACCGGCGAATATGATCCGATCCTGCTGAAGAAGGCCGGCGAGGATCTGCAGGACCGCCTGGAGGAGGTCCGCGGTGTTCTGGATGTGGATCTCACCGGCGGCGTGGACCGGGAAGTGTTGGTCGAGGTGGATCCCGACCGTTTGCAGTACTACAATCTGTCGCTGCAGGATGTACAGGACGCGATCTTTCTGCAGAACACCACCATTCCGGGCGGTGAACTCTCTCTCGGTCTCTACAAGTATCAAGTGTCGGTTCCCGGAGAGATCGAGAAGCCGGAGGAGATTCTTGGGTTTGTGCTCAATCCCGGGGCGCCGACGCCGGTCTATGTGCGGGACGTCGCCTCGGTTCGTTTCGGGATCAAGGAGCCGGAGACAATTTCGCGGGTTAACGGCCGCCCGGCGGTGATCCTTTCGGTGAAAAAGCGCAGCGGCGAGAACATCATCGAGATCGTCGACCAGGTCAAGGAGGTGTTGGCCGAGATGGCGCCCACCCTGCCGCCCGGCACCGAGATCTCGATTGTCGGCGACCAGTCGCAGGATATTCGGCGGATGGTGAATGAGCTGGAAAACAACATCATCAGCGGTCTCATTCTGGTGGTGGTGATCCTGCTGCTTTTTCTGGGGCTGACCAACTCTTTCTTTGTCGGGGTCGCCATCCCCTTCTCCATGTTGATCGC
>JALXCG010000136.1 GCA_026991065.1 Gemmatimonadota bacterium
GGCGGCGGCGCAGGGCTATGCGCCATATCGCTTGATGCTCCGCCGGATTCACCACGCCATCGCCCTGCGTGATTTTGCCCGCGCCGGCAAGCTTGCCGATGAGTTGGGGCCACCTCCCGCGGCGGAGCCGATGTTCAGTCACGTGACCTACGCTTGGGCTCAGACGGTCGTGGCCCTCCATGCCGCAGCCCCCGATCCGCAGGCTCCGCGGCTGGCCCGGGCACTCCTGGAACTGGTCACGGAACGTTATCACCTACCGGCAGTGGCGGCCCAGGCGCACGCGCTGATCGCCGAAGCGCTGCTGCTCCACGGCGGCGCCCCCGCGGAGTGTCGCGCTGCCTGCCGGGAGGCGCTGCAGCACGCCCGCGCCCTCGCCAACTCCGAAATTGAGGCGGATGTACAGCGCATTCTGGCCCTGGTCGAGCACCGGGCCGGTGACCGCGCCGCCGCGGAGCGCGCTTTCGCCGCCGCCCACCAGGCGGCGCGGCCCCGCGACCTGGTGCTGATGCGGTTCCGGGTTGCTTGCGATCACGCCAAAGCGCTGATCGATGCCGGCGACCCGCAGGCGCTGCCGCGGATCGCCGAGTTGCTGCAAGCCGCCGCCTGGGAAGCCCACGCCATCGAGCACCCCTCCTTCGGCTGGGAGGTGCGGGTGCTGGAGGCGCTGGCCGATGGGCTGCGCCGGGGCGGCGCGGCGCTTGGCGACCTGGAGACCCTGCAGCGGGACCTGGAGCAGGCGCGGCGGGAGGAAGAGATCTCCAGCTACCTGCACACGCTGTGGAGCGGCTGGCTGGAGCAGGCGCGCCCGGCCCTGGAAGAGGCGCTGCGCACAGCGTTGAAGCGGGAAGCGGAGGCGCTGCAAAGCGTGATCGCCGGCTTGCAGTCGCAGCACCCGGAGGTGCAGGTGGCGCGTTTTTGCGAGCTGCTGGGGCAGCGACTGCGGGCGGAGCGGCTGCTCCTGGCGCTTTTGGGAGAGGAGCCGGAGCAGCCGCGCATTCTTCACCGGCAGGGGTTCGAGGCGGCGCCGGCGGCGGCCCTGGCGCGCGCTCTGCTGAGTCTGGACTCGACCGGGGAGCTGTGCTCCCGGGTGCTTGATGAGTCCGGGCTCCCGGCCGCGGGAGTGACGGTCGCGACCGGCGGAGGCGGCCTCAACCTGGACCGGGCGCTGGCGTCGGCGCGGGTCGATCTTGCCGGACGCACCGCCATGCTCCACCCGATTCCGGGGCTCCGGGGAGCGGTGGCGGTTCTCTATGCGGAGCGTCCGCGCGCCCACGATCTGGATATCTACCGCCCCTCCGACCTGGTCACCTTCGCCACCCTCGGCTCCAGCCTCACCGCCATTCTTCGCCTCACCCCGCTCGGGCAGAGCAACGGCGCCCTGCAGCGGCGTCTTACCGGCGCCGTGACCCTGGGCCGGATCACCACCCGCGCGCCCGCCATGCGGCGGATCCTGGAGCAGGTGAAGGTCTTGCGCGAGTCCCGTTTGCCGGTGCTGATCAGCGGCGAGACCGGGACCGGCAAAGAGATGCTGGCGCGCACCATTCACCAGCAGAGCCGGCGCGGCGGTCCCTTTGTTGCGTTCAACTGCGCCGCAATCAATGAGTCGCTGGCCGAGGGGGAACTCTTCGGCCACCTGCGCGGGGCGTTCACCGACGCCAAGCGGGATCGCCCCGGCCTCTTTGCCGCCGCCGATGGCGGCACTTTGCTGCTGGATGAGATCGGCGACATGCCGCCGGCGCTGCAGAGCAAGCTGTTGCGGGTTCTGCAGGAGGGGGTGATCCGGCCGGTCGGCGCCAGCGCGCCGCGACCGATCGATGTGCGGGTGATCGCGGCGTCCAATGTCGACCTGCGCGAAGCGGTCGCCGCGAAACGGTTCCGCGAAGATCTGCTGCACCGCATCGCCGCCATCCACTTCCACCTGCCGCCGCTGCGCGAGCGGCTCGAGGACCTGCCCGAGCTGGTGCGCTTTTTCCTGCGGGAGTTCTGCGCCGAGCGCGAATTGCAGCAGACGCTCTTTTTCTCTGCCGAGGCGCTCTCCGCCTGCTGCCGCTACTCCTGGCCGGGCAACATCCGCGAGTTGCAGAATGCGGTTTTTCTGGCGGCCGAGATGCGCGATCCGGAGAGCGGCAAGATTGCGCTTTCCGCCCTGCCGTCCAGTGTGCTTCGGGCGCTGCCGGACGCCGATCCGCAGCGGGAGGAGCTGCTGCGACAGCTTTTCGACTGGGTGCGCAGCTCCGGGCTCACCACGGTTCGCGACGCGTTCGTCCACTACTCGATCGAACGCGCCATGGAGATCAACGACGGTGGGCTGCGCGCCGCCGCCCGCACCCTGGGGATCGCCGACTCCACCCTGCGCCG
>JALXCG010000137.1 GCA_026991065.1 Gemmatimonadota bacterium
CCGGCCCGTGCTGATTCAGGGCGAGACCGGCACGGGCAAGGAGATGCTCGCGCGTTACGTCAGGGACCAGAGTCCGCGGCGCGAGGAACGCTTCGCCGGACAAAACTGTGCAGAGTTGAGCGGAGATCTGCTCAATGCCGAACTCTTTGGGCACGTTGCGCATGCGTATACGGGAGCCAAGGGCGCCCGCAAGGGCCTTTTCCGCTACGCCGACCGCGGCACCCTCTTTCTGGATGAGATCGCCGAGGCTTCTTTCGACCTGCAAGCGCGACTGTTGCGGGTGCTGCAGGAGGGAGTCATTCGCCCTGTGGGAGCCGATGATGTTGTGAATGTGGACGTTCGCCTGATCTTTGCGGCCAATCGCGACCTGCGCCAGGCGTGCGACGAAGGCCGTTTTCGCAGCGATCTGTACCACCGGATCGCCTGGGTCACACTGGAAATCCCGCCGCTGCGGCAGCGTGCCGAAGATATACCAACACTGGCCCGGCAGTTTCTGCGCTCTTTCGCCATCAAAGAGAACAAAGATGTGCGGGACCTGAGCCCCGAAGCCCTGAACCACCTGCGGAATCAGCGCTGGCCCGGCAACATCCGGGAACTGAAGAACGTGATTGAACGCGCCACCCTTTTCTGCGAAGGCAAGTGGATCACTCTGGGCGATGTCACGGGCAGATTCTTCCAGAGGGACGGCAAAGCGGAGATCGAAAGCCTGGGTGTTGCCGGCTGCATGGAGAAGAAGCTGCCCGATGCCAGCCGGGAAGTGCGCACCGCATTTGAGCGTCATTACGTGATGAACCGCCTGAAGCAGAGCGGGGGAAATGTGGCACGGGCCGCGGCGCTCTCCGGAATGGCGCCGCCCGCTTTCCGCAAAGTCATGAATCGCTGCGGAGTCGATCCGCACGAGTTTGCGACGTCGAAATTGCTGGTGTAGCCGGGCGACCGGCCCGGTTGACAGAACTCTTCTGCGTGGGGAATGCGGCTTTGTGGGTTGGCACATTTTGTGCTGTCCAGTTTGCCGCGAAGAGGCCGCAACAGATGACGGCCTCAGCCGAGCGACGCCGCCCGATTGCTGATTGATTGTGATCGCTCTTTGGCGAGTTTCGCTCCGGCCAACCATAGCACCCTGGACGTGGAGGTTTTTGTGGGCCATCGATCATTGCCAATGGCTACGACACTTTGCTCGGGCATCATCGCATCCTTTCTCCTGGCCGGAAACGCAACGGCGCAATGGAATGAAAAGATCTTTGTTGCCGCTGATCTGGATGGGGGCGACACCGACATCCACATGATGAACCCGGATGGAACAGACCTCGTCAATCTTACGGATGAGCTGGATGGAGAATGTGCGGACCCGGAGATCTCACCCGACGGCCTGAGCATGCTCTTTCGCTGGGACCATCCGGACAACGGACGTGGTTTCTACTACATGAATCTGGTCGATCGTACCGTTCATTTCGTGCGAACCCTCGACACCTATGAGATCGCCTACGGTTGGGTGGACAACGACCGGATCTTCTACAGCAACACCGGTGGCCAACCCGGGCAGGGCAACATTCACTACATCAACAAGGATGGATCGAACGACGTGGGGCCGATGCTCGACTCCTCCTGCTTCAATGAAGGGGCGATTGAGTACGCGGCCCGATATCCGGACCAAGAACGATTCGCCGTGATCGCCCAGCACGGATCCTACAGCCCATCGCAGGATGTTTTCGCGGCCGGCGCCGGTTGCATCGATCCCGTCACGATCTACGAGGATCCAGGGGACAACGCCCAAGATGAAAGCGTCATCACCTCGAACAACGCTCCCTACTCCGTCTATTGGACCCATGCCCAGAATACAATCTATGGGGACTCCGGCGAAGGTTGGTTCGAGGTGCTTTCCGGTAACGACGTTCAACCCCAGGATCTGTCTCCAGATGATCAGCTCCTGCTCGTTCGGCGCCACGATTCGCTCAGTGCGCTGGATCTCTCAACCGGCGAGGAGCAAACGCTCTTGAGCGCAGTCGCGGTGGGTGGCGCGGACTGGGCCTTCGCATACACCGGAGAGTACGACCTGAGCCTCATCGCTCCCCTGCCGGGCATCGCCGGCGGCCCCAACACTTTCCGAGTCGCGGGCGGCACTTTCGGCGAAGACATGACTGTGATGTACTCACTGAGCAGCGGCGGCACCTGGGAGGTTCCCGGTTGTCCCGATGTGAATCTGAGTCTCTGGAATCCGGTGTCGGTGGGCAGTGCGGTTGTGGACTACGACAATATGGCCAATATCACCGTGGATGTTCCGGCCCAGGCCGCGGGTGTGACCGTCTTCTTCCAAGCCTTTGAGGGCAGTTCCTGCAGCGTCAGCAACACGATGGAG
>JALXCG010000138.1 GCA_026991065.1 Gemmatimonadota bacterium
GTAGGCAATGGTGGCCAGCTCGGGGTAGCGCTCTGCGACCACCGCCCTGACCACGCCGGCCTTGTGCGCCATGACCAGAAAAGCCACGTCAACGGCATCTCCGTGATGCGACCAGCCACCATTACTTCGCCCGAGAAAAGCCTCATTGGCCAACACCACCGCTTCACACAGGCGCGTCAAACGGGTTGTATCACCGGCGGGCGCCTGCTGGTTCAGCGGCTTGATTTCACCGTCGGGCGTTACACCTTCACCACTGACGGCCCAGGCATCGCCGCCGGGAAAAACAAGCTGGCGAACCGTTAACTGGTTGACGGTAAGCGTGCCGGTTTTATCGGTTGCGATAAACGTACACGAGCCCAGCGATTCAACAGCCAGCAGGCGGCGCACAATGACATTCCGTTTAACCATTCGACGCATGCCGATGGCGAGCGCCACGGTCAACGCCACGGGCAAGCCTTCCGGTATAACCGAAACGGCCAGGGCGACCGCCAGCAGAAAAACCTCACTGAACGGCGTACCATGCAGCAGGGCGACAACAAAAAGCAGCAGCGCAGCCAGGCCGACAAACACGGCGACACGTTGCGTAAAGGCTTCCATTCTCAACTGTAATGGCGCTTTCGGCGCCGGCTTATACAGCACGTCGGCGGCAATCTGGCCGAGTGCCGTCTCCAGCGCGGTCTTCACTACCACGCCATGTCCCCGCCCGCGACTGACCAGGGTACCGGTAAAAAGCATATTCGCCCGTTCGCCCAGCACGGTATCGGCGGGCAGTACCGCTTCGCTGTTTTTCTGCACCAGCAACGATTCACCGGTCAGCAGGGACTCGTCCACTTCAAGGTCGTGCGAGCGGAAAAGCCGCAGGTCGGCAGGCACCCGGTCGCCGGGTTCCAGCAGCACGATATCACCGGGCACCAGCGCCTCGGCATCGATCTCGCCGCTTTCCCCCTCGCGCAGCACCCGGCCGAGCCAGCGGGCACGGCGTTCCATGCCCGGCGCGACCACCAGGATGACCCCATCGGGGCGGACCGCCGGATCGAGCACCGGGGTGATGTTGGGTGCGGCCTCCTCGGATACCAGGCAGACGTGCCGGCTCATGCCGCCCGCTGCAATGCCTGCAGAAACGCCTGCAACTGGGGGAGCCGCTGTACCAGCTGGTTCACCGCCTGGGCAACTTCGGCATGGCTGCCGGGATAATCATGGGTGATCTCGTTGCGCAGTGCCCGCAGCCGCATCCAGAGCGCCTCGTCCATAGGATAACCGAGCTTTTCCGCCAGGTTGATCAGATCGATCATCGTCATCCGCTCCACTGGTTCGCCCTTGAGGGCGAAAAAGGCCCGCACCAGCTTGCCGAGGGTGTCCTGGAGTTTGATGTACCGGTAGGCGATCTGATCGAGAACCTGCAGACCCTCGTCACTTTCGATCAGCGTTTCCACCGTTTCGGCCGTCAGCGGCAACCGGTCGGCCAGACGTTGCAAATTGCGCTGGAGGATCTGCAGGTGACGCTGGCATTCTTCGGCGTAAAGCCGAAAGCGGTCCCGGGCATCCTTCACAGCGGCACCGCCTCCTCCACGACCTTGCGCTCGAAATCGGTGCGCGGCCGGTCGGCGACGATCACCAGATCGATCTTGCGCTCACCCAGTTCCCGGTATAGGCGCGCCAAAAGGTCGAGCTTGAGCTGGAAGCGGGCGGCATCGTCCAGGGGGCGATCCAATCGCACCAGCAGATCGATGTCACCACCGCGGGCCTGGGGATCGGTACGGCTGCCGAACAGGGACACCCGCGCATCGGACCCGGCCACCTCGCGCACCGCACGGCGGATGGCCTCGATCTGGGCCGGCAGCAGCCGCACCGGGGCGGTCATCCCACCACCACGTTCACCAGCCGCTTCGGCACCACGATCACCTTGCGCACGGTCTTGCCTTCGATGAAGCGCTGCACGTTGGGCTCGGCCAGAGCCGCCTGCTCGATCGTTTCCTTATCGGCATCGGCGGGCACCTGAATCTTGCCGCGCAGCTTGCCGTTGACCTGGACCACCAGTTCGATGGTGTCCTGCACCAGGGCGCTTTCGTCCACCGTGGGCCAGGAGGCGTCGATGATCATGCCCTCGTGGCCGAGGGCCTGCCACAGTTCGTGACAGATGTGCGGGACGATGGGCGCCAGCATCAGGACGATGGCCTCCAGCCCTTCCCGTTTGAGGGCCCGGCCCTGGGGACTGTCGTCCTCGAATCTGGCCAGGGCGTTGAGCAGCTCCATGTTGGCGGCGATGGCGGTGTTGAAGGTGTAGCGGCGGTTCATGGCGTCGCTGACCTTGGCGATGGTCTGATGGATCTGGCGCCGCAGGTCCTTCTGGGC
>JALXCG010000139.1 GCA_026991065.1 Gemmatimonadota bacterium
CTGCACCGCCTGGCGCGTCGACGAACCCGCCACCGGCGCCGCCCTGGTCTTCGCCACCGACGTCGAGTGGGCCGCCGCCGGTCCCCGCGCCCGCGAGCGTTTTCTGCACCTCTGCCGCACCCCGCAGCCCGCCTCGGTTCTGCTCATGGACGGCCATCTCACCGCCGATCAAGTGGTAGAGCGCGCCGGCTGGGGCCACAGCTCCGCCGCCCAATGTCTCCAGGTCGCCCGCGCCGCCGGCGTCGGCCGGCTCCTGGTCACCCATCACGCCCCGGAGCATACCGACCCCTTGCTCGCCGCCGCCGACCGCGATCTTCAGCAGGCCTGGGCCTCCGCCGCGCTCGCCCGGCAGGCGACCCTGATTGACCTGCCGGACCCGGCACAACCTTCACTTCACCCACAACCTTCCGCAGCCCCCGGGGACCTCGAGCCGTGAGCACTCTCCTCCCGACCGCTCTGGAACTGGCCCTGATGCTGGCCATCTGGCTCCTTGCCAGCGGCCTCACCGCCCCCCTGCGCTCCCGCTCCCCGGCCGAATCGCCGCGCCGGGGATTTCTCGCCGTCCCCCTGGGCCTGCTGACCAACGCCGCCCGCCCGCTCTGCGTCATCCTGCTCAGCGAACTGGCGGTTCTCGCGCTCAGCCTCTCACCCCCGGCCTGGAACTGGATCGCCGCCAACAGCAACCAGGTCGCGGCCTGGCGCATCTTCTGGGTCTGCACCGCCGCGATCGCCGGCATCGAAGGCGCCCTGACCGCCTTCTTCCGCTGGCGCCGCCGCCCCTTCCCGATCCCCGACCTGCTCATGGACATCATGCGCGCGGTCGCGGTGCTTTCGGCCTTCCTCTTCGTGCTCGGGAGCCAGCTCGGGATCGACATCAAGCCGGTTCTCGCCTCCACCGCCCTGCTCACCGCCGTGGTCGGCTTCGCCCTCCAGGGCGTCCTCGGCAATCTTCTCTCCGGCATGTCGCTACACCTGGTCCACTCGCTCAAGCGCGGCGTCTGGATCGAGGTCGACGGCATCCAGGGCAAAGTGATCCGCACCAACTGGCGCGAAACCCGCATCCGTACCCGCGGCGGCCACATCCACATCATCCCCAACGGTCACCTGGCCGCCGCCATCATCAACAACATGAGCGAGCCCACCGCTCTCCGCCGCCACGTCATCGAAGTCGGCGCCAGCTACTCCGACGCTCCGGACGAAGTGATCGCCGCGCTCCTGGCCGCGACCCGCGACGTGCCGGAAGTCCGCACCACACCCGCTCCGGAAGCGATGATCAGCGCTTATCTCGACTTCGGCATCAACTACCGGCTCGAATTCTGGAGCACCGAATACCAGCGTCACAACCCGATCGAGGGCGCGGTCAACCGCCACATCTGGTATCAGTTCAAGCGCCGCGGGATCGAGATCCCCTTTCCCATGAGCGACAAATTGCTCAACGACTTCATGGCGGTCGTCTACCACCAGCGTCGTCTCCCGCCGGAGCCGGAGGATCTGTCGCGCACGGTTCGCGACCTTGCCGCCAGCGACCTTTGTCGCACCCTGGTGACCGGCGCCGACGGGCGCCCGCTGCTCGGCGAAGAGGAGCTGCGCAGCCTGGCGCCGCTGATTCGTCGCCAGCCCTATACCCACGGCGAAACACTCTGCACTCAGGGTGACACGCAACAGAGTTTCTGGGTCGTGGCCAGCGGCCGGCTGGGCGGTGAAGTGCGCAAGGACGGCGAAACTGTTGTGACCTTCGAACTGCCGCCGGGCAGTGTCGTGGGAGAGATGAGCGCCCTCACCGGCGTGCCCCGCAGCGCCACCATTCGCGTTCTGGAGAGCAGCGAACTGCTGGAGTTCGGGGCCGCCGCCTTCGCCCGGCTACTGTCGCTGAATCCCGAAATCCCGGAGCGGCTCTCCGCACTCGCCGCCGAGCGGGCCGCCGCCAACCGCGCCGCCCTCGATGCCATGGCGGAACGGCGGCGCGAGGAGGGCGAGGAAGTGGTGCTGGAGCGGGCCGGAATTCTGCGTCGCCTGTTGCGCCTGGTGGGAGGGGAGTGACTGTTTTGAAGTGCACCGCCGGCGCCGTGGGCAGCGCGCGGGGTTGAGGCCGCGGGGCAGCAAGGTGGTGGGTAGCGCCGGTCGTGGCCGAAGGGGCTTTTTCTCGGCAGGGCGGCCCAGGCTCATCTTTGGGCGATGCGCCGCGGCGGCGGGCGATGGAGGAGTGCGAAAGATGAGCCAAGAGCGGATGGTTGGCCGGTGGCGCGGTTTCGGCCGGGAGTGGGCGGTTCGATGGTGCCGGCTGCTGCCGGCGAAGCGCGGGGGGTGGGCGGAGCGCTGGTGCGGTGCAGTGAAGAAAGGATTGTCG
>JALXCG010000140.1 GCA_026991065.1 Gemmatimonadota bacterium
CAGGAAGGCTGGTTGCCTTTCAAGGACTTAGCAACGCAGAGATCGGAGCAGGGACGGATGCGGGGCGACGCGAAGACAATGCGCGACACGCTCCCAGCCGATTCAGCGAATGATCTTGCTGATTGACTTGAAATGTGGATTCTCCGCACTGCCCAGGCACTCGAACGCGAAACTCTCCACCGTGGTAATCGAGACACCCGCCTGGCGCAGGCGCGCCAGGGCAACGGCTGCATCCTCACTCCGGCGTGAGGAGACGGCGCCGGCCACAACATGCACGTCGTAGCCACTCCTGATCGCTGAAAGAGCGGTCTGCAAGACGCAAATATGAGCCTCGATTCCAGCCAGAACCAGTGTCGGACGCTCAGTTTCTCGCAATTGGCGCGAGATTGCCCGGTCGGCCAACGCATCAAACGTGACTTTCGGAAACACCCTGGCGTCACTGGCCTCCTGAATAAGCGGAGCGACCGTGCGACCTAAGCCGCGAGGATACTGCTCAGTCACGACCAGCGGCAGAGCCAGCTCTTTTGCAACACGGAGAAGCACTGCACACCGCTCCAGAAGATGGTCGGGATTGTGCATGGCTGGCAACAGACGTTCCTGGACGTCGATTAGCAAGACGGCGGCTTCTTCTGCGTTCACGATCGTCATGTTTCTGATCCCGGTTCGGGCTTGGGTATACTTCAATGTAGAGACTGGCAGATTCTCAGTTGTGCAACAACGTCCGCCTCTTGGAGAATAGGCAGAAACTCTGGATTCGTAGTACAAAAACCCCACATCGAAGAACAACGGCAGCCCTCGGAGAACCCACCACCCCCATGCAAGCCCGCATATATCCGCGCCTGCGCAGAGTTGAACTACACAACGCCGAGGGCGCGCTGCAACTCCGTGATCCTCTGGATGGCCGAACATTTCTCCTGGCTCCGCACGAAGCGCTGGCAGTAGCTCTGCTCGACGGCCAGTGTGCTGCTGAGAGGATCGCAGCTCGGGTCTCCGCTCAGGCCGGAATCGCATTCCGCCCGGATGACCTGGACGCTCTCGTCGAGCGTCTCTCCCGGGCCTGTTTTCTGCACGACCGGCGTGGCCAGCAGCACGAAGAGCGGACTCAGCGAGAGGTTATGAATGCTCCACTGCGAACCGCCACCCACGCGGGTGCGGTCTATCCGGCGTCGGCAACCGCATGCGCTGAATTCGTTGATCACCTGCTGGAGAGTACCGCGGGAGAGAAGCCGGCCGTTCAGCAGGTGCCGTTCCCCCCACCGGTTGCATTGCTCTCTCCCCACATTGACTACGCGCGTGGAGCCGGGGTGTACGCCCGCCTGTGGGCCCCCCTTCGTGGTCAACTGGGGGAGATCGACCGAGTTGTCATTCTGGGGACCAGCCATGGCGGAGGCGACGCCCCTTTCCTTCTTTCGCGCAAGCCATTTCAAACGCCGCTCGGCACCATGCCAATCGCGAATGAGATCGTCGCGCCACTGGCCGAGATTGCCGTCCCTTCCTGGAAGACTGAGCTGCTCCATCGGCGCGAGCACTCTGTCGAACTGCAACTTCCACTGCTGCAGCGGTGCTTGCCTGCGCCCGATGTCCCGATTGTGCCGCTCCTTTGCGGCTCCATCCATCAGTCTATTCACGACCGCCGGCGCCCCGAGGAGTTCCCGGACATCCGAGTCGCCATTGAAGCCCTCCGCGAAGCGGTTGCGCGGGTGGGTGGGCAAACGCTGTGGATAGCAGCCGGAGACCTTGCGCATGTGGGGATGCACTTCGGAGATGCCGCGGCCCCACTAACGGACAGCCGCCTCGAGGAAGTTCGCAGGCGTGACGAGGAACTGCTGGCGGCCGCCGTGCGCGGTGACGCCGCGGCCTTGACTGATCATCTGCTGGCTGATGGTGATGCTCGCCGCATCTGTGGCTACGCTCCTTTGTGGGCGCTTCTCGAAGCCGCTCAACCGCAGTCCGGCCGTGTGGTGGCATATGCCCAGGCTGTTGATGACCGCCGCACTCTCGCCGTGAGTTTTGCGGGGATCCATTTCGACCGCTGAGAACTCCAAGAGCGAGCCGCACTGCCCTCGGAGTGGTCCAAGACCGACTACTTCACCAATACCATCTTGCGGGTCGTGGCCTGACTCCCGGCTTCTACCCGATAGAAGTATACGCCAGAGGGAACAGGCATTCCGGTATCTGCTCGTCCTTCCCAGGTGACGGCGTGTCGACCCGGCAACTGGGGCTCATCAACCAAAGTCGCGACATTCCGCCCTGCCAGATCGTAGACCGTTACGCGAACAGGCACGGGACCCGTACCGGCGGCCAGATCATATCGAATGACGGTCCACGGGTTGAATGGATTGGGGT
>JALXCG010000141.1 GCA_026991065.1 Gemmatimonadota bacterium
GCAGTCTTTATGGCGTCAAAGCGGAGCTTGGGGAGCCGCGCGTTCGTTGGGACCGGCGACACTTTTCATGCACATGGGGCTGGACAGGCTTGGGCGTGTGCGTGCTGGTGAAGCGGTTGCACCATTCCAGAGGAGCGGGGGCGTAGCCCAGCCGGCTACTGTGCGTCGCCGGGAGTGGAAAGAGCAATCGGAAGAGCGCTTCTCGGCGCCTGAAACCGACAGTGACCCCGGGCCGGGGGCGGGATGGGTGTGGCGCGCTCGGGGAGGGAGTGAGGCGCCAGCGCTCTTGTATCTGGTGGAAGAGAAAGAGACAACGTTTCCGCTGCGGCACTGCCCGAAAACACTCCGGGCAGTGCCTGTTTTTGTTACTCCCCCGCCCGCTCGATCCGCAGCGGCCGGTTGCAAACGCGCACCTTCTGCAGGTGCTTGAACACCTCTTTCGGCATCCCCTCCGGCAGGTCCACCAGGCTGTGGTCGCCGCGGATATCGATTCGGCCGATATATTTTCCGTCCAGGCTTGCCTCATTGGCGATCGCCCCGACGATCTGCCCCGGGCTCACCCCGTGTTCCGCCCCCACATCCAGCCGGTAGCGCACACTGGGCACCGCCGGGCCGCGCGCCTCCCGTGGAGAGCGCCCGCCGCCGCGCGGAGACCGTCGCCGCGGGCCGCCGGCCTCGGGCATTTCGCCCCGCGCCGCCCCGCGCCCACGCGCATCTTCACCCCGCGGACCCGGCCGCTCCTCCCGCCTGCCGGATCGCCCTTTGTCGCCGCCGCGTCGCTCCCTGCCGCGCTCCGGCCGCTCCCGGCGCCGCGATGGGGGCGTCAGATCCTCCTCCGGCACCACAAACGGCTTCTCCCGCTGCGCCAGATAGGTGAGTGCCGCCGCAACATTCAGCGGAGTCAGATCGTTCTCCCGCTCCAGCCGCACCACCATCTGGTAGTAGAAATCCAGATCCTGGGTCGCCACCGTCTCCCGCACCAGCGCCAGGAACCGCTCCACCCGCTGCTCCGACAGATCGCTCGCCGTCGGCAGCTTCATGAACGGAATCCGCTGTCGCGTCGCCCGCTCAATCGCCTTCAGCAGCCGCCGCTCCCGCGGCTCCACAAAGAGCAACGCCTTGCCTTCGCGACCGGCCCGCCCGGTGCGCCCGATCCGATGCACATACGCCTCCGGATCATAGGGAATATCAAAATTAATCACGTGGCTGATGCGCTCCACATCCAGCCCGCGCGCCGCGACATCCGT
Organism: Gemmatimonadota bacterium; assembly: GCA_026991065.1. Classification (GTDB taxonomy): domain Bacteria; genus JALXCG01. The sequence continues at coordinate 1,248 of JALXCG010000141.1, forward strand.
CGCCACCACAATATCGATCCGCCCCTCCCGCAAACGCGACACCGTGCGCTCCCGCGCCTGCTGGCTCATGTCGCCGTTCAGCGCATCCGCCGCGAACCCATGCGCCTCCAGCTTGTCCGCCAGCTCGGCCGTGGCGCTCTTGGTGCGGGCGAAGATCAACATCGCGTCGAACTCCTCCACCTCCAGAATCCGCGTCAACAGATCCAGCTTGCGCGCCCGCGTCACCACCAGGTGGCGCTGCTCGATCGCTTCAACTGTCGCGGTCTTGGCTGCCACCCGGATCTCCACCGGGCTGCGCAGATGCTTCTTCGCCACCCGCCGCGTCACCTCCGGAACCGTCGCCGAAAAGAGCGCCACCTGCCGCTCCTCCGGCGCCTGCCCGAAGATCCACTCAATATCATCGGCGAACCCCATCTTCAACATCTCATCCGCTTCATCCAGCACCAGTGTCGCCAGTGACTCCAGCGACAAACTGCCGCGCCGCAGATGATCCATCACCCGCCCCGGCGTGCCGACAATCACCTGCACGCCGCGCTTCAACTGCCGCAACTGCGTCACCATCCCCTGCCCGCCGTACACCGGCAACACGCGAAAACCCCGCATCCCGTGGGCATAGGTCTTGAACGCCTCCGCCACCTGCAGCGCCAACTCGCGCGTCGGCGTCAACACCAGCGCCTGCGGCACCGCCTTCCCCAGATCGAGCCGGTCCAGAATCGGCAACGCAAACGCCGCCGTCTTCCCGGTGCCGGTCTGTGCCTGCCCCAGCAGATCGCGCCCCGCCAGTAGCGGTGGAATGCACTGCGCCTGAATCGGCGTGGGGAGTTCGTAACCCTGTTCCTTGATCGTTTGCAACAGTTGCGCGGAGAGCCCCAGATCGGCAAATGTGGGTTGCTCGGCGGGGGCGGGCTGGTCGGTGGTCGCGGGTTGCTCGGCGGCAGTCTGTTGCTTGGTGGCAGTCTGTTGCTCGGCGACGGTGGGTTGCTCGGCGACGGTGGGTTGCTCGGCGACGGTGGGTTGCTCGGCGGGGGCGCCGGGCGGAACAGGCGCGGCTTGATCCGTGGCGGGCTCTTGATCGGCGGGAGGCATGGCT
>JALXCG010000142.1 GCA_026991065.1 Gemmatimonadota bacterium
AGGGGCTTCCGGGCGTGGTGCTGGGCAAGGTGCTGGCGACCACGCTGCGGGCCCAGCTTGGCGATGTGTTGACTTTTGCCTCTCCTTTTAAGGGAGCGCGAACCCCGCTTGGAATGGTGCCGCGCCTCTCCCGTTTTCAGGTGGTTGGGATTTTTGACGCCGGCATGTACGAATATGATGCGACCTATGCGTTTGTCCCGATCGCGGCGGCACAGCGCATGCTGCAACTTGGGACCCATGTGACCGGTGTGCAGGCGCGTTTGAGCGATATCTACGCGGCGCGCGAGGTGGGGCGGGCGGTGCAGCAGCACCTGGGAAGCATGGACTACTACACGAATGACTGGATCTCGCTCAACTCGAGTCTGTTCAATGCCTTCAAACTGGAGAAGTTCGCCCTGGCGCTGATTCTTGCGCTGATCGTGATTGTCGCGGCTTTCAACATTGTTGGGACGCTGATCATGATGGTGAGCGAACGCACCCGAACCATTGGGATTTTGATGGCGATGGGGGCGTCGGAGCGTTCGATCGCGCGGATTTTCATGGTTCAGGGGCTGGCGATCGGCGTGGTGGGAACGCTGATCGGTGTTTTGCTGGGGCTGGGAACCAATGAGATCCTGGATACTTGGCACTTCATTCAGCTGCCCGGGGATGTCTATCTGGTGGAGACTCTGCCGGTGCTGATGAAGGTTGGAGATGTTGCACTGGTGGCGATGGTTTCGGTGCTGATCAGTTTCCTGGCGACGATCTACCCGGCCCGACAGGCGGCGTCGCTGGCGCCGGTGGAGGCGATCCGGCATGAGTAGCGGAGCGGCGTTGATCGAGATGGAGGGAGTCGGCCGGGTTTTTGTCGGCCCCACCGGCAAGCGGCTGGAGATTCTGCGTGGAGTGGATCTGCGGGTTGCGGCGGGAGAGGTGGTGGCGATTACCGGCGAATCGGGTGTCGGTAAGTCGACGCTGCTCAACCTCTGCGGGTTGCTCGATCGCCCGACGGCCGGGCGTTTGCGGCTGGATGGCGTGGATGTGGATGAGTTGGTTGGGGCGCGCCAGGCGCGGTTGCGCAACGAATTCGTGGGTTTTGTGTTTCAGTTCCACCATCTGCTGCCGGAGATGACCGCGCTGGAGAATGTACTGGTGCCGGCGATGGTGCGAACCCGGGTGGGGCGCCGGGAGCGGGCGCGGGCACGGGAGTTGCTAGAGCGCGTGGGGGTGGCGGAGCGGGCGGAGCATCGACCGGGCACCCTGTCCGGCGGCGAACGGCAGCGGGTGGCGCTGGCGCGGGCGTTGATGAATGAGCCGGCGCTGCTGCTGGCTGATGAGCCGACCGGGAATCTGGATCCAGCCACCGCCGCGGCGGTTCAGGAGCTGCTTTTTGCCAATGTGGGGCGGGAGGATCGGTCGATGATTCTGGTGACCCATGATCGCGGGCTAGCGGCGCGCGCTGACCGCCATTTTGTTTTGCGTGGGGGTGAGTTGCGGCTCCAGGAGCGGCCCGCGGTGGCCGCGCCGGCGGTGGGTGACGGAGGTGAGCAAGTTGGCTGATCGATGCGACAGTTGCCATGAGCGTCCCGCCCGGCTTGTGGTTCATGAGATCCACGGGGAGGCGCGGGTGGAGCGTCGTCTGTGCGAAGAGTGCGCGGCGAGCCGGGGCGTTCTGCCCGCAGCCGCGGCGGACGCGGGTGGTGGCACAAAGCCGGCGGTGGCGGCCGGGCCTGGTGGGGAATCCGGTCGGTGCGGCGGCGGGGGATTGACGGCGCACGGTTTTCTGCGGCGCCTGGAGGAGAGGCCGGCACAGGCGCGTGGGCGCTGCCCGAGTTGCGGGAGCACCTACGCCGAGATTCGGCGCACCGGTGTCTTGGGCTGCGCGGTTTGCTACACCACCTTTCGCATGCAGATCGAGGGGTTGCTGCAGCGAATTCATGGCGCTGCGCGGCACCGGGGGAAAGCACCGGCGGCGGCTTTTGCCGGTTCGACCACGGCCGCGGGCGAGGTTGATGCGGAGGCCGCGGGGCGGTTGCTGGCACGGCTCAAGAGTCAGCTGCGGGTCGCGGTCGAGATGGAAGCTTTCGAAGACGCGGCTGCGCTGCGGGATCGGATCCGCGGGATCGAGAAGGCGCCGGTAGATGCGACGCGGGCGGCTGTTCGTGGTGACCGGGCTGATGGTGAGCGCGACGGGGCATAGATGGGATTCGAGCGGTTTTTCGGTACCAGTGCGGAGTGGATTGCCGGCCGTGGTCCCCGGGCGGATATCGTTGTATCCACACGGATTCGGCTGGCGCGGAATTTCGCCGGTCTGAGTTTTGGGTCCCGCTGCACACCGGCGATGAAGGAGCGCGTGCTCGATTACGGCGCCGAGATGCTGGCGCGGGCCGCGCAGTTCAAAGACGGTGTTTTTCTGCGTCTGTCGCACCTGACACCGCTGCAGCGGCAACTCTGCGTGGAGCGACACCTTATCAGCCCCGCTTTAATCGAGAATCCGGAATTCGTCGGCCTGTTGCTGGATCGTGGGGAGATGGCGAGCGCCGTGCTGAACGAAGAGGACCATCTGCGTCTGCAGGTGATCCGGGGGGGGTTCGTGCCGCAGTTGGTCTGGCAGATGATCGACACCCTGGATGACGATCTTGCCGCCTTTCTTCCCTACAGTTTCTCCGATCGTTGGGGCTATTTGACGGCTTGTCCCACCAACACCGGGACTGGGCTGCGGGTATCGGTTCTCATCCACCTGCCGGCGTTGGTATTGACCCGCGAGATCACCAAGGTACTGCGTGGGGTAGGGCAGGTGGACCTGGTGGTGCGCGGCTTTTATGGTGAGGGATCGGATGTGCTCGGGAATCTCTTCCAGATCTCCAATCAACGCACTCTCGGCATCTCCGAGATCGCTCTGGTGGAGAAGTTGGAGAAGATCACGGAAGAGGTGATCCAGTATGAGGAGCGGGCGCGAGAAAGGCTGCTCGCCGGAACCAAGCGCGCCCGTCTGGAGGATCAGGTGTGGCGGGCCGCGGGCGAGTTGAAGAGCGCGCGGCTCTTGACTTCCAATGAAGTCATCACGCTTACTTCTGTAGTGCGGCTGGGAGTCAGCCTGGGGCTGCTGGAAGGAATCGATCTTCAGGTTTTGAACGAAATCGTTCTGCAGGCACAGCCTGCCCATCTACAATTGACCGCCGGTCGCGAACTTGACGCCGAGGAGCGTGATCGCCGGAGGTCGCGTTCAGTTCAGGAAAAACTGGCCGACTTTCATTTGTAGTGATTCTCACCCATATTGAGAGAGTTCCGCCTTTCGCTGACAGAGCCGATGGGGGGTACATCCCATCCGCTGACCCGGGGCACCGCCGCCCCACACTCTGGGACCGATTATGCACGACAAGTTCACCGAACGGGTGCGGAAGGTCATGTTTCTCGCGCGCGAGGAATCCGGCCGTCTGCAGCACGACTACATTGGCACCGAACACCTTCTCTTGGGGCTGGTTCGCGAGGGGGAGGGGATCGCCGTTGCGGTGCTCATTAATCTCGGGCTGGATCTGGAGCAGGTACGCAAGGCGATCGAGGATGCGATTCCCGCGCCGGGCGGAACGGCGCTGATCGGTGAGGTGCCATTTACGCCGGCGGCGAAGAAGGTGCTGGAACTGGCGGTGGAAGAAGCGCGCAGTCTTGGGCATTCCTATGTCGGGACAGAGCACCTTCTGCTTGGCCTGATCAAGGAGGGAGAGGGCACCGCTGCACGGGTGCTGAAACGCCTGAATGCTGATGTCGAAAAGGTTCGGGGCGAAACCCTGAAACTTCTCGGCGGGGAGCCGGCGCAGGGGAGCGGCGGCGGAAGTTCGGGGGCCGAAAAGAAACAAGGCAAGAGCAAAACCCCGGCGCTGGACCATTTCTGCCGTGATCTCACGCAGATGGCGCGCGACGGCAAGTTGGACCCGATCATCGGACGTGACAAAGAGATTCAGCGGGTGGCGCAGATTCTCTGCCGGCGGAAGAAAAACAATCCGGTGCTGATCGGCGAGCCGGGAGTGGGCAAGACGGCGATTGTCGAGGCGCTGGCGCAGCGGGTCGTGGATGCCCGGGTGCCGGAGATTCTGCAGAATCGGCGCGTTCTCACGCTTGATCTGGCGGCTGTGATTGCCGGCACCAAATACCGCGGGCAGTTCGAGGAGCGGCTCAAGGCGGTGATGAATGAGATCGTGCAGTCCGACGACGTCATTCTTTTTATCGATGAGTTGCACACGCTGGTGGGGGCCGGCGCCGCCGAGGGGGCGATCGACGCTTCCAATATGCTCAAACCCTCTCTGGCGCGCGGCGAGTTGCAGTGCATCGGTGCTACCACGCTCAACGAGTATCGCAAGTACATCGAGAAGGACGGCGCGCTGGAGCGGCGTTTTCAGTCAATTATGGTGAATCCTCCTTCGGTCGACGAGACGATCGAGATTCTCAAGGGGCTGCGCGACAAGTATGAAGCTCACCACCGGGTGCAGATTACCGACGAGGCGCTGCGCGCGGCGGCGCAGCTTTCCAACCGCTATATCCAAGACCGTTTTCTGCCGGACAAGGCGATCGATGTAATCGATGAGGCGGGGTCACGGGCGCGGCTTTCACAATCGACGATTCCGCGCGAGTTGGTGGAGATGAGCGAGGAGATCGAAGAGGTTACGCGTGAGAAGGAGGAGGCGATCACGCGCCAGGAGTTTGAGCGTGCCGCGGAGTGCCGGGATCGCGAAAAGCGGTTGAAGGAGGCCTACAAGGCCGGGCGGCGCAAGTGGGAGGAGTCGCGCTCCGATCACGACGTTGTCGTGGGCGATGAGGAGATCGCAACGATTGTTTCGTCGATGACCGGAATTCCGATCTACCGCATCGGCGAGACGGAAACCCAGAAGCTCCTGAATATGGAAGAGGAGTTGGGCAAGCGCGTGATTGGTCAGCGCGATGCGATCGAAACCATTTCCAAGGCGATTCGGCGGACGCGCGCGGGTATCAAGAATCCGCGGCGGCCGATCGGTTCCTTCGTGTTTGTCGGGCCGACCGGAGTGGGCAAGACTGAATTGGCCCGGGCGCTGGCGGCGTTCCTCTTTGAAGAGGAGAGTGCTCTGGTGCGGGTGGATATGTCGGAATACATGGAGAAGTTCGCGGTCTCACGCTTGGTCGGTGCGCCTCCCGGCTACGTGGGGTTCGAAGAGGGGGGACAACTGACCGAAAAGGTCCGTCGCCGCCCCTACTCGGTGGTGTTGCTGGACGAGATCGAGAAAGCCCACCCCGATGTCTTCAACATTCTTCTGCAGGTTCTCGATGATGGACAGTTGACCGATTCCTACGGGCGGGTGGTTGATTTCAAGAACGCGGTTCTCATCATGACCTCCAATGCCGGCACCCGGGCCGCGGCGACGGCCAAGAAGTTCGGCTTCCGCGGCGGCAATCCGAAAGACGCGGAATATGATGCGATGCGAGGCAAACTCTTGGAGGAGATCCGCAAGACCTTCTCGCCGGAATTCCTCAATCGCCTGGATGACACGATTGTCTTTCATCCACTGGACAAGTCCGAGATGGGAGAGATTGTGGAGATCTTCCTGCGCGACGTCGCCGACCGTCTGGAGGAGAAGGAGATCCGTTTTGAGGTCACCAATGAAGCCAAGGATGTGCTGATTACCAAGGGGTTCGATGCGGACTTGGGTGCCCGACCGCTGCGCCGGGCGATTCAGCGCCTGATCGAGGATCCGCTGGCGGAAGAGCTGTTGCGTGGGAGTTTTCCGCCAGGCAGCAAGATTGTGGGTGAAGCCAGCGCCGATAAGGAGAAACTGCTTTTCCGGCGGGTCGACGAGATCGCGCCGGCGGAAGTTCAAGGGTAGGCTGGAGGTTTCCCGGCAGACGACGCGCCACTCCGCGCCACACACCCTCCCAAGGGCCGCAAAAGGCCTCGTCACCCTGCGTGCGCATACGTCGGGAGACGAGGCCTTTGCCTGTGGGAAGCGTGTTGCCGGCCCCGGTCGAGCGGAGAGGGGGCAGGCCGCACTTGGACCCAACTGAGGCATGTGCTAGATTCCAGGCTTTTGTAGGCATGCCCAATACTCGATGCATCGATATCTAATCGCTCTCCTGGTTTTCCTTCTTGCCCCTTGGGGTTCCACCTCGGCCCAAGGGGTGGAAGTCGTGCATTCAGTTGAGATTCGCGGATTGGATATGCACGACCCCGAATTGGTGCAGCGCGCGCTCGGCTTGGGGGCGGGAGACACGCTTTCCACCGAAGATTTGCGTTCCGCGATCAAGCGGGTGTACGAACTCCAGCTTTTCGAGAACATTCAGGTCTTTGCGCGTCGAACGGTGGACGCAGGCGTCGATTTGGAGTTTCGCGTTACCGAAAGCCCACGCGTCGGCCACGTCGAGACAGAAGGCGTGGACAAACTTTCCGATACAGAGGTCACCGAAGCGGTGCGTCTGGTCGATGGGCAGATATTGGACCGGCGAGCTGCTTTCGAATCTGCCAAGAAGTTGCGTGAACTCCTGGTCGAGAAGGGGTATTTGAACGCCCGCGTCGAAACGCAGCTGGATTCCCGCGATGATGGCCGCGTTGATGTGGTTTTTCGAGCGGTTGCGGGAGAGAAGGTCCGCATCGGGCGAATCTATATTCGCGGCAACACCGCGTTCGATGATGACGACTTGAAAGGGCTGCTCGAAAACAAGGAGCACCGCTGGTACCGTGGCGGGGAGTTCAAGGAGGACGAACTCGAGAATGATCTGAAGAAGATTGAAGAGCACTATCGCAATGCCGGCTTTCGGGATGTCGAGGTCTATGACCATCAGGTGGCCTACAAACGCCACGGCGCCGACATGATTCTGGAGTTCTTCGTCGATGAAGGGCCACGCTACTACACCGGCGAGGTCTCCTGGGAGGGCAACGAGGTTCTGGCGAGTGACGAGCTGGAGGAGTTGATCAAGCTGCGGCCCGGAATGCCATTCAACCAGGCAGTGTTCGACCAGACACAACAAGGCATTGAACGCTACTATGCTGACCGTGGCTATATCTACAGCCTGGTGCAACCGGGGGAGAGCGCTCGCGGCGATACGGTGGATGTGCATTTCACCATTCGGGAGGGGGATCCCGCGCGCATCCAGAGAATCGAAATTGCCGGCAATGTCAAGACCAAGGAACACGTGATTCGGCGCGAACTGCAGATCTACCCCGGCGAACTCTACTCGGCGAGTCGGCTGATCCTGAGTCAACAGCGGGTATTCAACCTCGGCTATTTCGAGAATGTCGAGCCCACCTTCGACCGCGCCAACGAGGCTGGAGATCTGGATCTGACCTGGAATGTGGAGGAGAAGTTCACCGGACAGTTCAATCTTGCCGTCGGCTACTCCGCCCTGGACCGGATAACCGGCAACATCGGTGTTGGACATCCCAATCTTTTCGGCAACGGCTGGAAGGGAAACTTCAACTGGGAGTTCGGGCAGTACAAACGCCAGTTCATGATCTCCTTCACGGAGCCCTGGCTGCTGGATACTCCCACCAGCATCGGCTTCGATCTTTTCTCTTTGCAGCGAACTCGCTATGACTACGACGAGGACCGCAGGGGTTTCAGCATTCGGCTGGGCCGTCCGGTTCCAGGTGTTCTCTACACCACGGCATCGACCACCTGGAAGGTGGAGGATGTCGACGTGGATGTGACCAACTCCTCGTTCATCCTGGCGCGCTATGCGACCGACGGCCCGCAGCGGACCATCTCCACGCTTTGGCGCCTGGTGCGCAACAGCCAGGACAACTATCAGTTCCCGACCAGCGGTTCCTACAGTAGTTTGGCAGCTGAGTTTGCCGGGGGTGCTTTGGGTGGTGATGTTTCCTATCAGAAATACACCGCCAAGACCACTTGGTCGATTCCGACCATCTGGAAGCTATCCCTTCATGTGAGCGCTGAAGCCGGCTATGTGAACGGCTTCTCCTCCCCTGATCAAGTGCCGATCTATGAGCGCTT
>JALXCG010000143.1:0-193 GCA_026991065.1 Gemmatimonadota bacterium
TCGAAGACCGGCGCCAACACGGGCGCCAGGCGGAGGTCGTGTAGCGTCGTAAACTCTGTCTCCACAATCTCTACCGCCGGCATTGCGCCGTCTTCCAGGCCGACCAGCGTGGAGTAGACCGGGAGCGCCGGAGCGCCGACTTCCAGGGTTTGCCCGCACTCGGGAATGGTGAGTTGTTCGTAGCGCCCCGCAC
>JALXCG010000143.1:203-2335 GCA_026991065.1 Gemmatimonadota bacterium
GATATTCGGCGTCGGTCGCATAGCGCGTGGGATCGACCCAGAAGGGCGCTTGCCTACCTTCGAAGACCGGCGCCAACACGGGCGCCAGGCGGAGGTCGTGTAGCGTCGTAAACTCTGTCTCCACAATCTCTACCGCCGGCATTGCGCCGTCTTCCAGGCCGACCAGCGTGGAGTAGACCGGGAGCGCCGGAGCGCCGACTTCCAGGGTTTGCCCGCACTCGGGAATGGTGAGTTGTTCGTAGCGCCCCGCACGGCCCGCCGCGACTCCCGCCGCGCCCTTCGCCCATTCGCGATCGACGCCGGTCAGGGAGAATTCGAGCACCACCTCCCGCGCGTTCGACTCGATCACTTCGAGGCTCGGCGCCTCGGGCCGCGGCGCGCCCCGATCCAATTGAACCCAAGTCGCTGAAGCCGAAGCCCAGAGCGAAGTGGTCGCGACAATCCCCAGAATACCAACCATCCCGATCTTCATAACGCGATCCTCTGCGCCGGTGTCGGCGCTTGTGGAGCCCGTCGCGCATTGGCTTTCGAGCCCCGTGCACGGGCCTGTCTTGAGATCAGGGTGCTGAGTTCGCCGGAAGGCTGGTTGCCTTGCAAGGACTCAGCAACGCGGAGATCGGAACAGGGACAAGTGCGGGGCGACGTGAAGACAGTGTGCAACACGCTCTCGGCCCGGGGCTCGTCTCGGCGCCGTCCGGGTTGTGGAGTGGAGTGCCGTGGCAGGAAAGGTGCCTGTGCCGCCGGAATGGTGTGCGCCGAGGCTTGCTCTGGTCTCGCGCGCAGGATCGGTTCCGGGGCCGCAATGCACACCCTCAGCGTAACCGATTTCCGCTGCCGCTGCGTCAAGATCCGCGTCATGCCCCGCGCGACTCACGAAATGGAGTCCGCCAGCGCTTACACTGAGGTGATGGCGGAACTCGACGCCACCGCTCCGCAATAGGAGGGCCGCTCCTCTCCGTGCGCCCGCCTCACCGACCCGCTCGCCCTGGAGAATCGACCCATGTCTCGATTCCAGTCTCTCGCTCTTCTTGCCGCGCTCCTGCTTGGCGGCGGCCCCACCGCCGGCCACGCGGTTGCCGCCTGCTGGCAAGAGAGCGACCTGGTGGATCCCTGCTGGGAGACCACCTTCGAGTCGATCAGCATCTACTGGAGTCCGCCCGGCGGCGCGGCGGATCGGCCCTGCCGGGTGCAGTATCGGCGCTCGTTTCTGGAGCCGTGGAGGGATGGGCAGGAACTCTGGTTCGACCCGCGCGACGGCGCCGACCCCTTCGCTCCGCCGGCGGCGAGCCGGTTGCAATACCGCGGCTCCATCGTCGGGCTGGAGCCCGGAGCCGCTTACGACGTATTGCTCACGCTCGATCCGGGCGGCGTGGAGGAGAGCGCGACCTTCACCTGCCGCACCTGGGACGAAGAGTTTCCAGTCAGCGACACCACCTTCCTGGCGCGCCACAGCCGCCAACCCTATCTGATCTCGGCGGGCGGCAGCCCGGAGGGATATCGGCTCTACACCCGCGACCCCGCCAACGCCTACGCCGCGATCGATCTCTACGACTACGCCGCGCAGCGCAATCCCGGCGCCGCTTGCGTGCGGGTCGAAGCATCTTATGTGATCCTGCGCGAACTGGTGCTGCATGGCGGCCGTCACGGCGTCGAGCTGGCCGATGGCGTTCACGACGTGGTGATCGAGTATTGCGACATCAGTGGCTGGGGGCAGGAGGACACGGTCCACACCTACGCCTACGGCCTCGACCACGGCGCCATCTCCACCGATCTGGTGACCTGGGACACGAACTTCGACAACCGCCGCTTCATCATTCAGCGCAACCGGATCCATCACCCGCGCTGGGACAGCACCTACTGGGAAGAGTTCCCCGAAGGGGGGCACGACGAAGATCATCCGCGCGGTCCACTGGCGATATATCTGCGCAACACCGGCGGCAACCATGTGATCCGCTACAACGAGATCTTCTCCGATTCCACGCGGATGTTTTTCGACATCCTCACTGGCGGTTCCAACTACTCCGACTACGGCTTTCCCGGCGCCGATTCCGACATCTATCAGAACCGCCTGGCCGACTGCTGGGATGACGCGATCGAAGCGGAGGGGGGTGGGGTCAATGTGCGCATCTGGG
>JALXCG010000144.1 GCA_026991065.1 Gemmatimonadota bacterium
GGCGAGCGCCGCCGACAGCGCCCCCCCCAGCACCGCCAAAACCGCCACCCCCACGCCGTAGCCGACCAGCGAGAGGAGCCCGAGAATCGGCGACAGAAGCAGCAACCCCAGCGCCAGCGCCGCCCCGGCACGAACATCCGGCAGAAAGAAGATCGCCCCCAGCGACTGCAGATAGCCGGCCGCCCACGCCGGCAGAGTGAGCCCCAGCAGATCCGCGCCATGTGGATAGAGCGCTTCGGCATAGAGATTGGCGTAGCGCGAAGCAGCGAGATAAGCGAGCGAACTGACCAGCACAAACGGCAGGCTCAGCACCGGCAGCCGCAGGTAGAGCCAAAAAGCGTGCTGCAACGCATGCGTCACCACCAGGGTCAAGACCGCGCTCGCCGCGACAAAAAAAAGCGTGAGCGGTGTCAAGCGAAACAGGTGGCCGATCGAGAGCCCCACCAGCAGCGCATTGTAGGTGTAGAAACCGGACGCCAGAAAAGCCGCGCGAATCCCGAGAAAGCGGGCGCTGCCATAAGCCACGAGCACCGCCAGCAGCCCCGCCGCGGCGACATTGGGAACCAGCAGCGTGACCCCCAGCACCACCGCCCCGAACCACGGGTTGCGGAGAAAGAGGATCTCGCTGTAACTGTTCAGCAGGGCGCCGAAATGCAGGCGCAAGCGCGCTCTCATGGATCGAGACGGAGCCGCTCCGGGAGCCGCTCGCGGCGTTCAATGTCGGTCAGGTCCTCCGCCTCGCGGATCAACTCCACCTGCCCCGCCGACCCCACCAACACCACCGCCGGTCGATATTCGATGAACTGCATCGACTGCGTCACATTGTAGGCGCCCACCGGAGAGAAGATCAGCCGGGTGCCCCGCTCCAGCGGCGGCAACTGCGCCGCCTCATCGAGCACATCGATGTTCATGCAGAGCGGGCCGTTGAGCATCGCCGCCTCGTTCAGGCCGCGCACCTCGCGGTCGATCTCGATCTGGAACTTGTACCAAAAAGAGGTAAACAGATTGTTCACGCCGGCATCCAGCACATAGGCGCGCCGCCCATCCGGCAACCGCTTTGCCGCCCACACCGTGGTGATCAAATAACCCGCCTCATCCACCACCGCCCGGCCACTCTCCAGCAGCAAGCGCGGAAACACCCCGGCGGGAAGATTGGCGTAGAGCGCCTCGGCCACCTTCTCCGCATAATCGTCGATCGGCGCGATCGCCATGTCGGGGGGCAGATAGGTTCCCTTCAGGCGGCTGCGCGAAGGGAAACCGCCCCCCAGGTCGAGATCCTCGATCTCCACGCCGCACTGCTCCCGCACCTCGCCGATGAAGCGCGCCATCTTTGCCGCCGCCTGCCCATACGCTTCCGGTGCCAGAATGAAGGTCCCGATGTGCGCGTGCAATCCGCGGATCCGCAGCCGTCCGCCCGCCACAATCCGCTTGACCGCGTCCAGCGCCTGCCCCGAATCCAGATTGAAGCCGAAGCGGCTCCACTGCGGCTGGATCCCGGTATCCATATTGACGCGGATGCCGATCTCGATCGGCTTGCCCCCGCCACGCTCGGCGGCCAACGCCTCCAGGTCGCTCACCTCATCCAGGTGATCCACATTGATCCGCGCCCCCTCGGCCACCGCCCGCTCCAGCGCCGCCCGCCGCTTCAGCGGACCGTTGAAGATGATCCGCTCTCCCGGCACCCCCAGCCCGCGCGCCTTCTCATACTCGAACGCGGAAACCACCTCGGCCAACGCCCCCTCCCCATGCAGCACGGCGCAGATCGCCCGCAGATAGTTGGTCTTGTAGGACCAGGCCAGCTCCACATTCGGATAGCGCTGCGCGAACGCCTCACGCAACCGCCGCGCCCGGGCCCGCAGCCGCCGCTCCGAAAACAGATAGAGCGGCGATCCGAACTGCTCCACCAGCGTCGCGATCGGCACGCCGTCGATCTCTTCGCGCACCCGCCGGGCATAGGCCGGGCTGGCCCCGAACTTGTTCAGGAAACCGGTTTCCAACTTGCGCAGAAGCGGCTTTTCATAGACACGTTTGCTCACGCCCGGGGCTCCGTTTCGCCATGGGTAATCAGTCGCTGAAATCGATCCATATCGGTCACCACCTCGTGGGTATAACGAATGAAGAGCTTGCCGGCCGGCGCCGGCGCCGGCGCCGCGCCCGCCGCGTCATCGCCCCCCGCCGCCGCCGGCAACCCCAGAATCCGCCGCAACATCTCCAGCGGCAGATTCACCCCCAGCGCGGTGGCAAAATAGCACCAGGCCGGAAAGCGCGGGTTGATCTCCACCAGGTAGATCTGCTCCCCATCCACCATGCACTCCATCTCGAACGGCCCCCGCC
>JALXCG010000145.1 GCA_026991065.1 Gemmatimonadota bacterium
CTCCTCGGGGTGGACCTTGAGATCATAGACCGACACCAAGGGGAGACCGGACCCCAGCACCATCCAGTTGCCGCCGCCCGATGTGCTGACCCAGGCGCCCGCATCGGTACCGATGAAGATCGCCTGCGGACCTTCCGGGTCAAGAGCGAGGGCGTTGATCGGAATCGACGGCAAATTGTCGCTGATGTCGATCCAGGTTGAACCCCGATCCGTGGTCTTGAAAATGTGTGGTTCGGGATCGTGCCACTTCAAGCCCGAGAAGGTTACGTAGGTGATCAGGTCGTTGCTTGGGTCGACCGCGATGCGGGTGACCCAGCGCGTGGGCAGCGAAGCTGAAACATCGGTCCAGGAGGTGCCACCGTTGGCGGTCACCCAGACATGGCTGTCATCGGTCCCCGCCCAGATGATATCGGAGTTGGTCGGCGCGACCGCGATTGTGGTGACCGTTCCCAGGCGGGTGTCGGGCAGGTTGTCGGTGAGGTCATCGCTGATCGCGGTCCAGGAGGAGGCTGCATTGAGCGAGCGATAGACGCGATCGGTGCCGTAATACAGGATGTTGCTGTCGGTCGGGTCGATGATCACCGGCGTGGACCAATTGCGCGGGGCATCCGGCGGAATCCCGTCGAGCGTGCCGTAGCTCCAGCGGCCCCCGTCGTTGGTGGTCTTGCTCAGATACCCGAACTGCGACTCGGCATAGATGGTCCGATAATCATCCGGGCTGACATTCACGTAGAAACCATCGCCACCGTAGATCTCCGCCCAGTCGTCGATCGCCCCGCTGGTGGTGCGCAGCGTGCCGTTGTCCTGGGTGCCGCCGTAAAGGCGCTCCGGCTTCTGCGCATCGAGGCCGATCTCGTAGAATTGGGTAATCGGCAGTTCAGCGACTTTGCTCCACGACGCGCCGCCGTTGGTTGAGATGTTGATGCCGCCGTCGTTGCCCTCAAGCAAGTAGTCGGGGTCATCGGGCGCGAAAGCGAGCGCGTGGTGGTCGACGTGGAGGACCTCCGGACCATCGTAGCCGTAGATGATCGGCCAGGATGCGCCGCCGTTGGTGGAGCGGCAGAAGGCGACATCCAGCACATAGACCCGGTCCGCATCGGTTGGGTCGGCGCGGACCTGGCCGAAATACCAACTGAACCCCATGGAGGCTTCGTCGAGAATCTTGCCGGGGTCGACATCGGTCCAGGTGTCGCCGCTGTCGTCGCTGCGGTAGAGCCCCTGATAGTAGGACCCATCGTTGTAGAGCGCATAAAGGGTGTTGGGGCTTTGCGGCGAGGTTGCGAGCCCAATGCGGCCGATCGGCTCGCTCGCCGGATCCGGCAGAGTGGGGGCCTTGAGTTCGGCCCAGGTGTCGCCGCCATCGGTCGAGCGATAGATTCCGCTGGTTTCGCCATCAAGGTGGACCCATTCCGGCTGCCGCACGCGTTCCCACATGGCAGCATAGATCGTATTCGGATCGGTGGGGTGGAGCGCCACGTCGATACATCCGGTGCTGTCGGAGACAAATAGGGAGTGCCCCCAGGTCTCTCCGCCATCTTCGGAAAGATAGAGGCCGCGCTCCGCGGTGGGGGCGAAATAGGAGCCCACCGCAGCGACGAAAACGCGCTCCGAGTTGCTGGGGTCAACCACCACGCGGCCGATCGCCGCGGTCTCCTCCAGCCCCTTGAGCGCCCAGGTCGCGCCGCCATCGGTTGACTTGTAGAGACCGCCGCCCGGAAAGTTGTTGTGGCCGCCGTTCGCTTCGCCGGTACCTACGTAGATCACCTGGGTGTTGTTGGGGTCGATGCCGATGTCGCCGCAGGAGAGGGCCGCCGCCTGGTCGAAGATCGCGTTCCAGGTAAGACCCTTGTCGGTTGACTTGAATACGCCGCCGGTCGCGGCGCCGGCGTAGACGATTTCGGGTGCGGTCGGGTCGAACTCAATGTCGGTGACCCGACCACCGATGTTGGTGGGGCCGGCGAACTCCCAGGCACCATAGTCGGCGGCCAGGGCACCGGGCCGGGCGCGGGCATTTTGCGCCGCGCGGATCATCTCGGCGACGGCATCGGGGTCGGCCCGATAGAACGGGAAGGTGCGGCGTATCCAGTCGATCTCCGCCGGGCGCTTGCCGCTCTTCGGGGACGACGCGGCACGAAGCGCATGAGACGCCCGCTGCACCCGAGGCGGCTCCGGTCTTGAAAGGAACGTCCAGATGGCGGCTCCGGAGAGGAGGGTCGCGGGAATCAACAGGCGTTTGCGGGACATGGAGGACTCCTCGGCGCGACGCGCGGGGATTCAAGCACGAAAGGGAGCGATTCACGGGATCATCTTAGACCACCCGCGCGTATGTGAGGGCGGTAACCTCGATCCACCATGAGTGGATTCTGCGGCCACGCACGGCGGACAGCTTGTCGCACGCCAGAGAAGATCTTTTGCAGAGTTGCACGGGTGCGATAGGATGCACGGCGTTATCAAATACACATTCGCCACCGCTCGCGAAGGCAGGAGGCTTGAAGCGTTCCCATGCAGGATGCACTCATATTGCTAACAGCGGCCCTTGTCGGGGGTGGTGTGTCGGTGGCGTTTCGGTGGAATGATCGCTTCCTGCACATCGCCCTGGCTCTCTCAACCGGGGTTTTTCTCGGAGCGGTTTTTCTCCATCTGCTCCCGTCGATCGGAACCCCGGTGCACGCCCATTCGCACAGCGCCCATTGGGAGGCGACGGTGTTCCAGAACACCGCCCCCGCCGCGGAGCCGGCGCAGCCGCCCCCGGCAACTGTCCACGAAGAGTCCGCCGCCGCCGGGCGGCATGGAGCTTTTACGCGGTACATGGAGGGGGATGGCGCCTGGTTTTTCGTGCTGGTCGGCGTACTTGCGGTCTATCTGGTCGAAGCTCTTCTGCTGCGCTCACACGATCATGACGAGATCCATCAGCACCGCGCGGTTGGACATGCGGTACTCCTGGGGTTGTCGGTGCACTCCTTTACCGCGGGCTTGGGGCTCGGGGTGATGGATGAGCGGGGGCTCCTGGTGGGCGCGCTGCTGGTGGCGATGGTTGCCCACAAGTTCTTCGATGCTTTTTCACTGGCTTCCGTGCTGCAGTTGGCGCGGATGCCGCGCGGCGTGCTGTCGCTTTACCTCTTCGTCTTTGCGCTGATCACGCCGGCGGGCATGATCCTCGGTGGGCTCGCGACCTCTCACCTGGGGAAGATCGGCATTTCGATCGTTACCTCACTGGCCGCCGGCACTTTTCTCTATGTGAGTGTGGGGGAGTTGCTGCCGGAGGTTTTCCACCATCGTGAAGATGTGTTGGTCAAACTCGGCCTTCTGATCGCCGGTGTTGCGATCACCATGGCCGTGCATGGAGCTGGAGCATAATGGAGTTCCTGCTGAATTGGATCCAGGCGATCTGGGTCGTGCTGTGTGAATCCGGGCCTTTTCTTCTGCTGGGGTTTTTTCTTGCCGGTTTGCTCAAAGTCCTGGTGCCCGAGGAGATGGTTTTCAAATACCTCGGGAAGGACGACATGCGCTCGGTCGGCATTGCCGCCTGCTGCGGCATTCCGATTCCTCTCTGCTCCTGTTCCGTAGTACCTACGGCGATTTCGCTGCGCCAGTCCGGGGCCAGCAAGGGGGCAACCACCTCGTTTCTTATCTCCACCCCCGAGACCGGGGTCGATTCGATCGGGATCACCTGGGCGCTGATGGACCCGGTGATGACCATCATGCGCCCGATCGCCGCCCTCTTGACCGCGGTTTCGGCGGGCAGCCTGGTCAATCTTTTTGAGCGTTTTGGCTGGACCGAGGAGCCGCCGGCCCCGCCGGTGGAGGTGGCCTGTAGCTGCGACGATCGTTGCGAAATCGACCACGCCGCGGCGACGCAACCCATCGATCGCCGTGACTGGCGGGCAGTGGTTCGCTCTTCCGCCGGCTACGCCTTTGGCCCGCTGATGGCAGACCTAACCCCCTCCTTTGTCTTCGGTTTCATTCTTTCGGCGTTGATCATGGTGATCGTGCCGGACAATCTGCTCGCCAATACGCTGCCGACAGGTTGGCCTTCGATGTTGGCGATGCTGGTGATCGGGGTTCCCGTCTATATCTGCGCGACCGCGAGCACGCCGGTGGCCGCGGCGCTGGTCGCCAAAGGGCTCGATCCCGGCGCTGCCTTGGTTTTCCTCTTGGCCGGGCCGGCCACCAACATGGCAACTCTGCACGCGGTGCGCTCCTTCCTCGGCAAGCGAGTGCTCGGCGCCTATTTGGCGGCGATCGCGGTGCTTTCGCTGCTCATGGGCTGGCTGGTGAACGGCATCTACTCCACGTTTCGGATCGCCCCGTTCGCCGCCGACCAATCGCTGGAGTCGATCGGCTGGATCTCGATGGCCGGCGGCGTGGTGTTGGCGCTGCTGCTGATCAAACACGCCACCGCGCTGAATCTGGGGCATCGCTATCTTGAACAGTTGCAGCGCGGGCTGGCGCCTCTGGGGATCAACCCCTCCTCCCGGGCGGTCAAGGCCGCGGTGGTCGCGGTGGTTCTGGGATCCTGGCTCGGCACCATGTTTTCGGTCTTGCAGGTGGGAGACAAGGGGTTTCTGCTGCGTTTCGGCGCGGTGGTCGACACCTATCAAGAGCCCGGGCTCTACTACCACTGGCCCTATCCGATCGACCGCGTGGAGACGGTTCGTTTCGGAGAGATTCGGGCGGTGAACCCGACTGCAGAGGAGAGCGATACCACCACTCCGACACTGACCTCCGGAACCGAAGTGAGAGTTTCCGCATCGGAGATCATGTCGGGTGATGAGAATGTTCTGCGGATGATCTATGCCGTTCATTCACGGGTTTCGGATGCCTATCGATTTCGTTTCGAGGTGGAAGATCCGGAACCTCTGCTGATGGGGTTGACGGAATCCTCTCTGCGGGCGATGGCAGCTCACCGCACTGCGAACGATATGCTGGTCGCTACCCGGCCGGAACTCGAAAAAGAGGTCGAGGAGCGGTTGCAGGCTGAGCTGGACGCCACTGGCGCCGGGGTGCAGGTGGTGGGGATCCACCTCCTGGACATCCACGCGCCGCCGGCGGTGCATGAGGCCTTCCGCGATGTTGCCAGCGCCCTCGAGGACAAGGAGAGACACGTTCGCGAGGGTGAGAAGTATCGCATCGAGCGGGTTGCCGGGGCGCGGGCGAGTGCCTACGCCAGCGAGCAGGCCGCCACCGCCGAGAAATTTGCCAAGATCAACCAGGCGACAGGCGACGTGGCCGCTTTTGCGGAGTTGCGGGATGCCATCGGTGGCCCGGGGTCGGTGAATCGCTTCCGGTTGCGCATGGAAGCGGCGGAGAAGAGTCTGCGCGGCGCCAGGAGCGTGCTGGTTTTGGATGACAATGTTGATGTGGTTCTCACTTCGGATACCGCCGGCCTGCGCGCCGCGACTCGTAGTCCGTTGGGACCATAAGGAATTCACGGAGTTGGCAATGTTGAAACGATGGCTTTGGGGCGCAATTGCGGTCGGAGTCGCGACCGCCCTGGTGTGGAACTGCACCTTTGTCGTAGAAGAGAATGAGTATGGTGTGGTGAAGCGTTTCGGGGCCCCCATACGCGTAGCGCAGGCCGGCCTTGGGTTCAAGTGGCCGGTGCCGATCGAGACCGTGGTGAATGTCAGTGGCCGGGTCAACGTGCTTGATCCGGCGGCCGGCGAATACCTGACTCAAGACAAGAAGAATGTCATTGTTGACAGTTTTCTGGCCTGGTCGGTGACCGATCCCGTGCAGTATATGGTCAGTGTGAACGACCGCGTCGGAGCCGAGGCGCGGCTGACCGATGTGTTGCGCTCGGTGGTTGGCGATGTGCTGAGTTCACACGATTTTTCCGCGTTGGTTTCGCACGAGGAGCAGGAGATCGACCTGGACGATGTGGTGGCCGAGCTGACCACGGCCGCCCGGGCCAAGGCGGAGAAGAACTTTGGGGTTCAAGTACGGGCGGTGCGAATCAAGCGCCTGAATTTCCCGACCCAGAACAAGCAAGCGGTGTTCAAGCGGATGGAGGCGGAGCGCAAGGCGTTTGCCTCCGAATACCGCTCGGAGGGGTTGGAAGCGTCGCAGAGAATCAAGGCCGATGCCGACCTGGTGGAAGCCAAGCTGCTGGCCGAGGCTGATCGGAAAGCGCGTGAACTGCGCGGCGAAGGCGATGCCGAGGCGGCGCGGATCTATGCCGAGGCGTATGGGAAGGATCCCGAGTTTTACAAATTCATTCGTTCTCTCGATGCGCTTGACGAAGTTCTGGGGGTGAAGTCGACGGTGATTCTGCCGGCGGATCATGAACTCCTGAAGGTGCTCGATGGCCCCCAGGCGAGGTGACACCATGCGCGCTAAATGGTTTCTAGGGGGCGGGGCACTGCTCCTGGTTGGCTGGATCCTCTGGTCCAGCATCTGGCTGGTGGGACAGAATGAACGTGGTGTGGTGCTGCGCTTTGGCGCGGTGGCGCGGGTTCTGCCTTCCGGAATCAATGTGACTCTGCCATGGCCTTTTGAGACACTGGTGCAGGTGAATACGACCGAGGTCCGGATCATGCCGATCGGTTTTCGCCTCTCCGCCAAGGCTCGCGGGCTGAGCCCGACCGATGAAGAGGTGCAGTGGCTGACCGGGGATACCAACATTGTGGATCTGCAAGCGACGATTCAGTACACGGTGGTGGATCCCGCGGCCTATCTTTTTGGCATGAGCGACCCCTCGAATGGTGAAGCGAAAGAGTTCGCGATTCGGAAGGCCGGCGAGGCGGTGTTGACCTCACTCATGGCGCACCGGACCATTGATGATGTGCTCTCGACCGGGAAGACGGCTTTGCAGCACGATGCGATCGGTCTGATTCAGGAGCTGCTGGACACGCTGAATCTGGGCGTGCGGCTGGCTTCGCTGAACATTGTTGAAGTGAATCCGCCGCCGGCGGTGATCGGTGCGTTCAATGATGTGGCGAGCGCCAAGGCGGATCGCGAGCGAATGGTGACCGAGGCCCGCGGTGAGGCTCATCGAACGCTGCCGGCGACGCGCGCGGAAGCGGTGCGCGTGGTCCGCAACGCGGAGATCTACCGCAGCGATCTTCTCGGCAGGGCCAAGGGGGAGGCGGAGAGCTTCGTCCGGTTGGCGGCGGAGGAGGCGCGCAGTCCGGAGGTGACCCGGCGACGTTTGTGGCTCGAACGCATGGAGAAGGATCTGCCGAAAGCCAGCACGAAGGTGGTGCAGCCGGCGGCCAGGGGAGAGCGGCGGCGGGTTTTCATCGACGGCTGAGCGGCGATCGAATTGTGGCGATCGACGCGGGCGCGCTGAACCGGCGGCGACAGTTTCAGATCCCGGCGTGGCTCCAATTGAGGTTTGCTGCCGGCGAAGGGCGCCGGCGCCGGCGGGCAGCAAGTTGGGTGCAGTGAAAAAACAAAACTGAGTGGGGTTATACGCGGCAAGAGGTCAAGCCGGCATCGGCAAAGGCGTTGGTAAGGTTGTCGAGGGCCGGCGCGAGGTGTGCGCGGAGTTCATCGAGTTCCGCGGTGGCCTGGTTCTTGGCCGCTTCTTCCAGGGCCTTGGCGAGTTCGTGAAGGGCGATGCCACTTACGTTGCCGGCGGCGCCCTTGAGGGTGTGGGCGCGCTCCCGGACGGCGGTGAAATCGCGATTGTCGATGGCCTGGTGGAGTGCTTCAAGCTGGTCCGGGGCATCCTGCAGAAACGCTTCGACGATTTCGCGGGCCAGGGATTCATCACTCAACATGCGCTCGAGCAGTTCCTCGTGCTCAAGAATCGGCCAGGAGGCGAGGAGGGGCGGGGTGGTGGGCGGCGTTTCCGATTCGGTGGTTGGAGTGGCGGGGGGCGCGGGGGAGGCCGCGGTGGGCGCAGGCAGTACGGTCTGGATCTCCCCCCGGAGGATGGCCTGGTACAGGGCCTGGGTCTGGGGCGCGGGTTCCGCGCCGAACTCCTGGCGGAGCATG
>JALXCG010000146.1 GCA_026991065.1 Gemmatimonadota bacterium
GATCATATTGCACCGGGTCGTGGATCCGCTCCGGCAGGAACTCGATGCCGCCATCGACG
The DNA here is from genome assembly GCA_026991065.1 of Gemmatimonadota bacterium. GTDB lineage: Bacteria > JALXCG01. Next base: position 60 of record JALXCG010000146.1, read on the forward strand.
CGCCGCCAGCGCGGTTCGACGATCCCGCGGCGCACCAACTCAGCGGCGAGGGCGATGAATGGGTTGCGCTCATGTTCCAGTTGCAGGCTGCCGAGGCGTGCGTAGGCGGTCTCTTCGCCGTGGGTGTAGTCCCAGAAATCCTGACTCAGGGTGGCGCTTTCGGCGGCGCCGTCGCGTACCCCGCCGTCCCACCAGTCCATGTAGTTGGCGTGGGTCCAGGGCAGCCGCAGGAGGCCCGGGAGATAGAGGGTCCAACCGAGGGTATCCTCCAGCATCACCGCCAGGTGTTCCAGGGCGGTGCCGGCGGCCAGGGCTTCAGCGCTAACCTCGGGGTGTCCGACTGCGGCGTAGATCTCCACCAGGTCATCCGCGGGTAACCACCAAAACGGGTTTTCCAGGTAGCCGCCGCGCTGCTCCACTTGGACGAAGATATCGGTGTTCAGCTCTATGTCGCCGTGGGGATCGGCGGCATCCGACTCCGCCATCGCCATGGTGAGGAAAGCGGTGTCGCCGAAGTGCCACTTCTCGTCGAAGATCGAGTGGCTGCCGATGCCGCAGATGTAGACGAAGAGGCGCTCGGCGTGGCGATCCCAGGGCTGCTCGTAGTGACTCAGAAGGTGATCGAGAGCGGCGGTATAGAAGGGCTCCCAATGGGCGGTTTCGGAAGCGTCGCTGTAGGCGGCGAAGGAGTAGCCCCAGTCGGGGTGGATGGAACCGACCCGGTAGGCCTGTGGATACTGGCGCTTGAGGAGGCGGTAGAGTTCAGGATAGGTGTCGCGGTCGAGTTGAGCCCGGGACAGGTCGGCGGCGTGAAAGTGGGTGCTCACGCCGGCGGCGGCCGCACTGCCGCAGAGAGCCAGGCCGGCGATGAGGAGGGTGGCTGGAGCGGAGACAGACAACGGCATAATGGAGGACTCCGGTAGAGGCGTGCTGGGAAGCTGTGAATGAAACCGGTGGAAGCTGATGAAAGCAGCGGTGTCGAACCAGCAGCGAAGCGAACGACGGCCAAGAGAGCATAACGCGCGGAGGAAAAGCGTGGGCGGAAGCCCGGAATCCGGCTGTCCGGCTGCAGCATGCGTGGGCACGCGTTTCTCCCGGTCGGGGCAATGTTGACACTGATCGGAGAGCGCCGTAGCCTTGCACAATTGCATGCCGTGCCCGAGGTTTCCGCCGCGTGGCCTCCGATTGGTTTCCGCAACCGTGAGTTTTGTAATGGCCAAATCCCTTTTTGCGACCCTCTCTTTTGCTTCTCTTCTGATCGCTCTACAGGGGCAGGCCGAGGCGGTACAGCGCGTGGTGCTGGCGGAGATCTTCACCAACTCCGGCTGACCCTCCTGTCCCGCAGCCAACCGTGAGTTGGACAGGTTGCAAGAGCAGTATCCCGGCGCGTTTCAGCCGATTCGTTACCACATGTCATGGCCGTCGCCGTTTGATCCCTTCTATTTGGCGAATCCCGAAGAGGCCGATGCCCGGCGCACCTTCTACGGCGTGAACTATGTGCCGAATCTGTGGTACGACGGTGTCTCCAATCCAGGGGCGGTGGTTGATAACTACGAAACCGCTCTGCTGCAGCGGATGGAGGAATCGAGTCCGCTGGAACTGAGCGTGGAGATCGAGAACAGTTACGCCGCGATCACCGCAAACGCCGTCGACGAGTTGGGCGGGGATTTTCGTCTGCTGACCGTGCTGATCGAGAATCGCGCGGAGTTGGGCGGCAAAGAATACAACGAGGTGATGCGCAGCTTTGTCGGTGGAACGCGGGGAACGACGCTGGCGCTGAACCAGGGGGAGAGCTACTCCACGCTGCTGGATTTTGACGTGGCGCCGGAGTGGAATGCCGACAATCTGGCGCTGGTGGTGTTTGCCCAGTTGGTGCAGGGCAAAGAGGTACTGCAATGCGCATCGACAGCGATCGCGTTTGATACACCGAAGCTGCAACTGGGCGAGGTGTCGGTGGATGATTCGGCCGCCGGCGACAATGATCAGCGGCTGGAGGGCGGAGAGTCGGCGGAGATCGTGCTGTCGCTGACAAACCTGGAACCGTGGGCCGACGCCGCAGGGGTGCAGATCACCCTCTCAACCGAGGATCCGTCCTTGACCGTGACCGATGGCAGCGGCAGCATCGCCGCGATCGGGGCGGGCGAGAGCGGCAGCAACACGAGCGATCCCTTCGCCGTGGCCGTGGCGGCCGGCACGGAGCCGCATTGGGCGCTGCTCCATTTCGTGATTTCCGCCAATGAGGGGGCATTCGAGCGCGAGGCGGAGGCGCGGATTCTGCTCGGGCATCCGCGGGTTCTGCTGCTGGATGATGATGGTGGCGCGGAGTCGGAAGATGCCTATCAGGCGGCGCTGGACTCGTTGGGCGTGGTGTATGAGCAGTGGGATGTGGCGGCGTCGGGGCTGCCGTCCGGGGATTTCTATGATCGTGCCCAGGAGGTGATCTGGTTTACCGGAGAGGTCGCCGGAGGTGGTTTTGATACCGCGGACTTGGCGCTGCTGCAAGCGGCGTTCGACGCTGGCAAGGGGCTCTATCTCTCCGGGCAGGAGAATGGTCAGGGGCTCAGCCAGATGCCGCTCTTGAGCGAGGTTTTCGGTGCCGAATGCGGCGGCCAGGGCGGCAGTCAGGTGGCCGAGGGCGAGGCCGGCGATCCGATCGGCGATGGATTGGCGCTGCTGCTGGAACACAATCCGATGACCTGCGAGACGCTGGTGGCGGTTGATGGTGGTGTGGAGATGCTGCACTATCTGCCCGGTATGCAGGGCGCCGGAGTTCACAACGAAGTGGCCGGCGGCAAGCGCGCCGTGCTCACAGCGTTCGATTTTTCGGTGGTCAATGAGACCCAACGCGCGGGATTCATGGCGCCGATCCTGGAGTGGCTGGCGCAGCCCACCGGGGTCGCCGATGGTGATGGTTCCGGCGCCGGCGCGCCGGTGGCTCCGGCAACCGAGTTCGCCCTCTGGAATGCGCCCAATCCGTTCAATCCGATGACCACGATCAGCTATGCGCTGCCGGTCGCGGGGCGCGTGCGGTTGGCGGTCTACTCGTTGCGTGGCGAGCTGGTGGCGACACTGGTGGATGCCCAGCAAGCCCCCGGCAGGTATAGCGTGAGTTGGTTCGGCAGGAGCCAGAGCGGCACAGCGGTGGCAAGCGGGGTTTACCTGCTTAATCTGGAAGAGAACGGAATCCGGCGGGGATCGCGGAAGATTGTCCTGCTCAAGTGATGTCTGTTGACCCGCTCGCTCTGCTGATCGATGAACATGGGCTGGCCGCGTATCTGGCCACGCTTTCCACTGCGTGGCTGCTGCTCATCATTGTTCTGACCATCCTCACCCTCTCCAAGGGGGCGGACTGGATGATCGAGGGCGTGGTGGCGCTGGCCCGGCGCACCGGCCTGCCAAGGATCGTCATCGGAGCGACCATCGTCTCTTTGGGCACCACCATGCCGGAGGCATTCGTTTCGGTGATGGCGGCGTTCATGGGAGATCCCGGGCTGGCGCTGGGCAATGGCGTGGGGTCGATCATTGCCGATACCGGGCTGATTTTCGGTGTCACCGCCCTGGTGGCGAAAGTGCCGGCCGATCGGTTCATCTTGAACCGGACCGGTTGGGTACAGTTGGCAGCGGCGCTGCTCCTGGTGCTCATGGCGACGATCGCCCGCTTGGGAAGCGGCGCTGCCGAACCGGTGCTGGGGCGCGGTGTTGGTGTGTTCTTCCTGGTCTTGCTGCTGGCGTATCTCTACATGTCCTATGTCTGGGCACGCGAGCACTCTCCCGGCGGCGCGGCAGCCGACCCTGACGAGGGGGCGCTGCCGTCGCTCCTGCGCAGCTTCGCAGAGATTGTCGGGGGGATCGGGCTGGTAATCTTGAGCGCCCGGGTGCTGGTGCCGGGGGCCGCGGAGGTGGCGGCTCGCTTTGGTGTTCCGCATGACGTGATCGCCGCCACCATGGTGGCCTTCGGAACCTCGCTGCCGGAACTGGTCACGGCTCTGGCGGCGGTGCGCAAGGGGCATCCGGAGATCGCGGTGGGCAACGTAGTGGGCGCGGATGTGCTGAACTGCCTCTTTGTGATCGGCGCGGCGGCTTGCGCCAGTCCGCTGCAGATTCCACCGACCTTTTACACGTTCCACTTTCCCGCAATGGTGGCGATTCTGATCTCGTTTCGGATCTTCAGCATGCGGGCCGCGGGGGGCTATTTTCGCCGCTGGCACGGCGGCTGGCTCTTGTCCCTCTACTTGATCTACATCACGTTGCAGTTCGTGGCGACGCACCAGTAGGAGCCTGTCGCGTGGTGGGGTCATGGAGAGCGGGGAGTGGAACAGATGCTCTCTGTTACCCCTTCGGGCGCAGAAGAATCGACTCCGAGGCCATGAGGCGCAACGGGAAGGGCGACGGGGAATCAAGGTAGGGTGCGTCGGGGAAGTATTTGCGGGCGTCGGTGATCTCCGTAAGGATCTCCTCGTTGAGACCGGTGTCGATGAGCTTTCGAGCGACCCGAATATACTCGTCGTGAATCATCAGGAGGGCGCGTTCGCTACTGCGCTCCTTGCTCGGTATCTCCTTCAGGTCAAAAAACTCGGAGACGCTCTGCGGAGCCTTGAGGATCAAGACCGGGCGCAGCTGTTCATCGTTTTCGATGCGACCACGGGTCGCCGCGAGATAGAACATCGGAGAAAGGTCTTCGTGCGAGATGTTCCAGTGACGCTCGTAAGGTTTGTGGGAGAAGAGGTCGACCCGGTTGGTGGGGGTGACGCTGATGATGAAGATGCTGCCCCGGTGTTCCGCCTTGGAGTTGACGAAGTCCTCATAAACCAGCCGCCCGCACTGCTCGCGGGAAGTTGGTGCACTGTTTCCCCCGGCCGAAGGCGTGGCCACGCCAGCGTTGGAACCGTCGGCCGCGCCGGCTCGTGGTGCCGATGCCGTGACCGCGGTAGTGGCTGTGCCGGTTGGGCCTGGTGACGGCTGCTCGCCGCCGGGAGCGGCATGATCTCCGGACAGAACCTGGATCTCATATTTCTGGCAGCGGGAGGGACGCTGGGCGGAAGGCTTGGCGTCGGGATGGAACGGAAGGCAGACCGTAACAGTGGTACCTTTGCCGATCTCACTGCGGATTTTCAAAGTACCGTCGAGTTCGGCGATGGTGCGCCGCACATAGACGAAGCCCAGCGAGTGAAGTTCGCCGTCGAGTGTGGGTTTGTCCGCGCAGAGCTGCGCGATCTTGGCTTCGCTCATGCCGTTGCCGGTATCGCAGACGTTCAGGCAAACCCGGTTGTCCGCCGTGCGCTTGACGTCAACTTTCAAGACACCGAACTTCTGCGCCGCCATGGCGTCGACCGCGTTCATGACAAGATTGAAGTACATGCGGCGGAAACGATGGCGGTTCCCATGGATCACGGCTGACTCGAGATCCTGCAGCTGCAGCTCGACGCGCGAACTGCTCTTCTCCATCACGTAGCCGTAGACGACGTGGCGAGTGAATTCGCGGACGTCGTGGGCGATGTCGAAATACTCGAGTGCGTTGGCGTCGTTCAGATCATTCAGGAAATGCTCGATCCGGTAGTAGACACCACAGATCCAGCGGATGCTGTTGCGGTAGTGGTTGCGCGCGCGGACCGAGCGGGCATGCTCCGGAAGAAAGGTCAGTACCTTGTCGAAACGGCCCCAAAGAGGGTTGAGGATCAGCTCACATAGATCGTAGATGCGACCGATGTAGGTCTTTCCGGCCGCCAGAATGGTGTCCGGCGGCGAGAAACTGCGCACCGCATTGCTGTAGTCGCGAAAAGCGCGACGCACTTCGATGGCTCGTTCTTTTAGTTCCTGCAGATCGGCACCATGGAGCACTTGCGCCTGAGCAACGTCGAAGATCTCCAGATCGGTGTTCAGGGTGACGTGGAAGTGGATGACCTCGTTGATGAAGGGCTCGACCCGAAGGTCGTGAATCAGGAACTTGATCTCCGCTACCTCTCGCTTGATGCCTTCGTTGTAGTCGATCATGAGTTGGGACGTGCCCCTTTCGACAAGGCTTTCGGCGGGTTCCCGGGAGAGCGCGGCGGCGGGCGGAGAGTGACGCCGCGATAACAGCATCTCCAAGCAAACAACAGAAATAGCAAGATTGCAAGTGTTCGGTGGTGCGATTCCCTGGAAATCGGCATCCTCCCGATGCCGAGTTAGGAATTGTCCCGGATCGAGTCAGCGTGATCGCTCCGGGCTGTGACCCGTGGGTGGAACAAACCACAGTGGACTGGGCGTGTGCGCGAAGCGTGGAGGGCGGCTTCGACGTGCGCGATCGCGTCGGCGATCGCCGGTTCAAGGTCGAGTCCGTGCGCCAGACCGGCGGCGATTGCGCTGGCCAGCGTACAGCCGGTGCCCCGGGCATTGGCAGTTTCGATGCGCGGGTGACGGAAGATGTGGGGCGCCTTCTTGGGTTGGTAAAGGCAGTCCCTTACAGGGTCGCCGATGCCGTGGCCCCCTTTGAGCAGGACCGCGAACGATTGTCGGTTGCACCATGCGTGGAGTTGCCGTTGGGCGGCATCGCCGGCTACCCCGCCCGCAGCATCGGCGGATCCGGCAAGAATCAGAGCCTCGGGAAGATTCGGGGTGAGCAGCGTGGTGATGGGAAAGAGCAGGCGAACCGCCTCCGCGGGGGCGATATCCCAGCGAAATGTTCGTCCGGAGGTGGAGCCGAGCACCGGATCCAGCACCACCGGGCCGCGAAAATCGACCAGAGCCGCGCGGATGCTCTCCACCACCGCCAAGGGACCCAGCATGCCGATCTTGACCGCGGCGGGTTGCTGTTCCTGGAGCGCGGTTTCGATCTGTGCGCGTACGGCGGCGGCGGGAAGTGGATCCAGGCGTTGCACGCCCCTGGCGGTTTGGGTTGTGACGGTGGTGATGGCGCAGGCGCCGTGAACTCCGAATGCGTGCAGCGTGGCCAGATCCGCCTGGAGTCCGGCGCAACCGCTGGAGTCGGAACCGGCGATGCAAAGGAGTGTGGGGCAGTCAGCCTGCATGGAGCGCATTCGAGGGGGAACTCCTGACCTGCATGTCTCGTAGCGAACGGATCTTCCTGCTACGATCCTAGCCATGAAAAGCGCCATTTTGCTCCTCAATTTCGGGGGGCCGACCGAAGCGGACGACGTTGAGCCCTTCTTGCACGCCCTGCTGGCGGATCGCGATGCGATTCGGCTCCCGGTTCCGGCTTGGGTGCAGGAACGGCTGGCGGGGTGGATTTCCGCCCGGCGGGCACCGCGGACGCGGGCGCAATACGCGGAGATCGGCGGGGGATCACCGCTGATCGCCAGCACTCGCGCACAGGCCCGTGTTCTCGCGCAACGTTTGCGGGCGCGCGGAGTGGAGGTCGAGATGGGCATCGGAATGCGCTACACCGAGCCGAGCATCTCCGCCGCGCTGGAGGAACTCCTGGCTGGGGGCTGCGATCGCTTGATTCTGCTGCCGCTCTATCCGCAGTATTCGATCGCGACCACCGGTTCCGCTTTCAATGCAGTCGTTCGAGTCCTGCGAGTGGCCGCCAGTCGCCCCTCTGAGGTGCACTTCATTCCCGCCTTTTACCGGGCGCCGGAGTTCATTGCCGCCCACGCCGAACGGATTGCGGCCGCCATGCGGCATGCACCACCGCGGGCACATCTGCTCTTCTCCGCTCACGGTTTGCCGGTCTCCTATGTGCGCAAGGCTCGCGATCCCTATCTGCGCCAGACCCAGGAGACAGTGTCGGCGATTCTCGCGCACTTGGAGTTGTTCCACGACATCGTGCCGCACGCCTACCATCTGGCCTGGCAGTCACGGGTGGGGCCCGCCAGGTGGTTGGCGCCGCCGGTCGAAAGAGTGCTGCAACGCTTGGGCGGCG
>JALXCG010000147.1 GCA_026991065.1 Gemmatimonadota bacterium
CTGCGTTGCTCAGTCCTTGAAAGACAACCAGCTTTTGGGGAGGACAGGATCTCTATCCTGAGGAAGTGATTCAGTGAAAACCACCCACACGATCAGACCAAGAGCCATGTTATCTACTCAAATTTGGGGTATGCCACAATCCGTGGTGGCCATAGGATCGACGTGAGTGCGATCCCGGCATCCGCAGTGCGGCCGGAGATGGGGTGGGATCCGAACCCATCGCGGAACGCGGCTACTGCCGCGATTTCAGAGGACAGAATCAACGACCTGACATTGGCCGCAGGCAGGATGCGGCCAATGCTACTTGGAGAACAGGTGGAATGCCCCAGATCAACGCGGGTCTCAGTTCGGAATTGACCATTCGCACTGTCGGGTACCATCGGTGGTCGACAGAAGAGATCGATCGTGCAATCCGCGCGGGCGAACCAGAGCGTTTGATCGAAGGCGATGGCAATTTCATAATCGCAGTGGAGGATGGTAGGGGCCACGTATGGATCATTACGAGCTTCTTGGGAGTGTGTAACTACTACTACACCGTCACTGCAGCCGGCATGGTCCATGGGCCTGAGGTCTTTGGTGTCTGGGATGAAAGTGGGAGGGATTGGGAATGGAATTGGAGGGCGGTTGCGGATGTAATCGAGTTTGAGCAGGTCTTTGGGCAGGAAACGCTTCATCCTCGCATATGGCGAACGCCCCCCGCATCGGTTGTGCACTTCGATGGTACAGAAGTCCATATAACCTCAGTGCCGTTGCCCACGATGGAGGTCGGCCAGGAGGTTGCGGGAGATATGACGAGGGCCTTTACGCATGAACTGGAACTCTGGGCAGGTGATAGCAATGTGGTGTCGGCATCCGCTGGTTTTGATTCGCGCTGCATTCTTGCCGGGCTATTGTCTCTTGGGATTCGTCCTGCCCTGCTGGTAATGGGGGGGCCGGAGTGTACGGACCGCCAAGCTGCCGAACATCTCGCACGCATCGCCAAGCTGGATCTGGACGTAGTAGAGTTCACGCTACACTCGTACATGGAATTTGCGCGCAGTATCGTAACCCTTACGAATGGGACAAAGCCGGCGGAACACTGGCATACCTACGTTTACCCTGTGGTGGGAAACGTGGGGCGAAATGACATGTTCTTTGTCGGATCCAATGGTGAGTATGCGCGGTCTTTCTATTTGGACCTCGGTATTGGCGCCCAGATCGCAGAGTTTTCTCCAGTTCATTTGATAGATCTCTACTGGACGTTGCGACGGCCGAAGGTGTTCTCCAATTCGGAGTTGAACGCACTGCACCCAAAGCTTCGCTTCGAAATGTCCCCACAGGGGTGGTCGGAACGTCGGCGCAGACTCCGGGCCATGTTGGCATCGAATACTCTGATGCCCGCGCTCGACGAATTCTATCTCAAGGAGCGTGTGCGTCAGTTCATTGGCAATGGTCTCGCCCTATACGATGGGATAACGCGGTGGATTGCGCCATTCTTGTCCCGTGCCTGGGTCATGCAGGCAAAGCAGCTTAAAAGGGGTTGGAAGATTGATTCCGCGTGGCATCGGTATGCCATTGCGCAGCTCCAGCCAGAGCTGCTGGAGGTACCTGAGGAACGAAGCAATGGCCAGCCGATGTCTGCCACGCGACGGCGCGGCTACTGGTTGAGAAAGGGTGCCCGGAGCACACCCTACTTTGACTACAACAGCGAGTTTCGGCGCAATGAGTGGTTGGAGTTCGTTGGAAGCCATGGGCCTTACATGTCAGACTGGATTGATGCTCAGGCCTTGAAGGCGATGCTTGAGAAGCACCGTTTGGATGGATCACGGCGGCGCGCAGTTTCTACTCTTGCCACGCTCGGGGTGTGGTCGGAATTGGTTGCGCGGCCCAGTTAGGAGCCTGTTGCGCATTGGTTTTCCAGTCCCATGTTCGCGCCTGCTTCGAGAGCAAGGCGTTGATTCCGTAAGAAGGCCGGTTGCCCTTGGCTGATGCAGGTAGGTGTCGGCAGCGCTCCAGATGTACTGCAGTTCCGGTTTCAGCAGGTCGGTGTTTCGGATTTCCAGATGGTTGATGCCGTTGGTCACGGCCAGCCGGAACAGGTCCGGGGGCTCAAGAAGCGGGCGCCCGCCCGCAAGGGGAGCGGCGCGGGCGCCCTTTGCTGCACCGGCGCTACTCGATCACCACCTCGAAGCCCGACACCGACACCGGCTCACTGCCGGGGGGGCCAACGCGCAGCTCCAGCCGGCCGCTGCCGGTCGGGGCGTTGCCCGGAACGCTGTAGGCGAGTCCAACCGAGAAGTAATCCAGCGCGTCGACCTGGACCGAGAGCGGACCCTCCAGGGGGT
>JALXCG010000148.1 GCA_026991065.1 Gemmatimonadota bacterium
GTCGGAGGCGGCGGCGGATATGGAGCATCTGCTGAATGAGACGCTGATCCACTGTGTCGCGCCGGCGGACGAGGAGGCGAGCTGGCGGGCGCTGGAGATGCTGCTGAACCTGCCGGGGGCGGTGGTGATCGGCCGGCCGGAGACGCGGGAGGAGCTGGCGGAGAGCGAGAGGGCGGATCTGCTGGCGTCGTTGCTGACACCGGATGTCGCCAAGGGGCGTGAGTTCCAGGTCGTCTGCATCCTGAATCCGGGGAGCTGGATCGAGGCGATCGCCATGGCGGGGCGCCGCGGGCGAGCGCGAGAGTTGGCCCCGCTATGGAAACGCGGGGCGATCGACCGCTTCCGGGTCGCCATCAGCCGCACCACGGAGACTCTGATCTTCTTCGACATGGAGAGCAGCCGCGGCGCGCTCCAGGCGAGTCGCAAGTTGCTGAAGAACCTCGATGCGATCCCCATGACCGCCGCCGACCTGAGCGCCCATCTCGCGGATCCGACGCAGTCGGTCGATGCGCGGGTTCAGGCCTGCATCGACGATGCCCTGGCCTGGCTGGACAATGAACAGCCCCACGCAGCCTGGCGCCGGGCCCTGCAGGCGGTGCGCAGCCTGGGCAGCGAGGAGCTGGCGGAGACGGTGAGCGATCCGACGCTGCGCGGCGCGGCCTGGGAGACCCTGGCGAAGGTGGCGTTCGCGCTGGCGCGGCCGCGGGGGAGCGGCGGCGAGATCGGCCTGACGACCGGCGAGCTGCTGATTGAGGGCGCGCGCGCCGCGGCCAAGAGCGACAGCCCGGAACTGGGCGACGTTTTTCGGGCGCTGGCGGGGTGGCACCGCGCTGCTTCCAGGAGTGCCGGGCAGTTGGCCGCGCTGCCGGCGCTGGCGAGTGCGTTGCAGGCGGCGCGGCCGTTGCCTGGCTGGGTGGAGAGTGGGCTGCAAGCCTGGCAGACCGCCTGGGCCAAGGCGCTGGATGAGCAGGTGCCGGCGGCGGCGGACGCCCTGGCGTTTGTCACCGACCTGCCGGATCTGTTGCGGCACCTGGGGTTCGCGAAGGCGACCATCGCCGGTCGCGTTGAGCGCCTGCGAATCCGGACGATCGAGGCGCTGCTGGCGGCTGTTCCAGGCGCTTCCGGCGGCGGGCCGGAGGGGCGGCCGGAAACGAGCCCGGCGAAAGCCCAGGAGAAGAAGCGCGGGGAGGGCGGCGATGCGGGAGCCGCCGAGCGGGCGCTGCGGGCGGCGGTGGAGATCCTGGCGCTGCTGCGGGAGCCACCGGCGCTGCTCCAGGGGCGCATCCTGGCCGCGACCGGAGACCACGCGGCGGCGGCCAAGGCGTTTGAAGCGGCCGGAGAGCCGGCGCTGGCGCGCGCCGCCTATCGGCACGCCGCCGATTTCGATGCCGCGCTGCGCCTGGCGACCGCGGGCAGCAGCGAGGCGGAGGTGCTCCAGTGGCTGGTGGATCTGCGGCGACACCTGGCCCGGCGCCCGGAGAATCTGGCAACCAAGCTGAGGGCCGAGGAGCTGCACCGCCTGCGCATGCTGCTGGAGGAGCTGGGCCGGTGAGCGCCGCGGTGGGCGCCGCGGTGAGTGCCGCGATCAGAGGAGCCAGAAATAGAGAAACGCCAAGAGAGCCAACACCGCCCCCAGCGACCAAACACGATAGGAGCGGCTCGGTTGGGGTAGCTCATAGCCGCAGATCGGGCACTCCGCGGCATCGATTTCGACCGGCATTGCGCAGCCGGGGCATTCACGCTGCATGACGGCAGGGTATCATCGGCGGCGTGACCATCCCAATCCAGAACCGCAGGAGGCCCTGAACCGTGAATGAGATCCGCTCCGATTGGCACACCTACTTCATGCGCATCGCCCGGGAAGTCGCCACCCGCGCGACCTGCGACCGCAAGCATGTCGGCGCGGTGATCGTCCGTGATCGCACCATCCTGTCAACCGGCTACAACGGCTCGATCCGCGGCATGCCGCACTGTGACGACATTGGTCATGACATCGAGGATGGGCACTGCATCGCCACCATCCACGCCGAGGCCAACGCCATCATCCAGGCCGCTCGCAACGGTGTGCGGATTGCTGGCGGCGCCATCTACATCACCGCCAGTCCCTGCTGGAACTGCTTCAAGCTGATCGTCAATGCCGGTCTGCAGCGCATCTACTACGGCGAGTTCTATCGCGATGAGCGGAGTTTCGCGGTGGCGCGCCGGCTCGGCATCGACCTGATGCACATCGAACCGTGAGCGGCAGCGCAAGATCCGACCCGGGCGAAGAAAACTGAGCGAAAACCGAAGTAGCGCGCCTGCCGCGCCGAAGTTAACGATGT
>JALXCG010000149.1 GCA_026991065.1 Gemmatimonadota bacterium
GGTCGCCTGGGCGTCGAACACCTGAAAATCAACCAACCCGCCGGCTGCATCGAAGAGGAAGAGTTCTTCGCCCGCCGCGCTGAGCGAGAACGGCGCGTGCAGCTCGCCCTGCTCCGGCTGGGCATCGAGCCAGAGCAGCAGGTAGCCGCCGGCGGGAACCACCGCGCTTGCCGGCAGGGTCCAGCGATCGGGCGCGCGATGATCATCGGTCAGGGTGAAGCCGGCGAGTGCAATGTCGCTTGGACCCGGGTTGTAGAGTTCGACATAATCGTCGAAGTCGCCGGCGTCGTCGGTGATGGTGGCGGAATTGTCGGCGAGCAGCTCATTGATGTAGAGCGGCGGCTCTTCCAGCAGATCATCGAGGATCGGTCGCAGTGCCTGCGAACGATCATGGACGAACGACTTCAAGCCGAACACCAGGTCCGGTCCGAGGAAGATGTCGTGGTCGACATTGGCGTCGAAATCCTCGTCGCGATACATCTTGTTCCGATCGGCATAGACGTGCGGCCTCACCAGTTCGACCAGTTCGTCGATCAGCGGGTCGAGGTAGGCGTTGCTGAAGCGGGTGTCGAGCAGGTCGCGCAGATGGCGCAGGTACATTTCACGATAGAGATCGACTTCGAGCACCCGCTGCACCAGCGGCCGTGGCTGGAGCGGGCTCCAGAGCGGCGGCAGGTGCATGAGTTCGGGGGGCGACATGTTGTAGGTGAAGCGCCCGAAATACTCATTCAGGTCCCACGGAATGTGGACAAATCGACCGTTCGAATCCTGCTGGTAGATGTAGTAGTTATGGCCGGATCCTTCGTAGGCGTCGAGATTGACGCCAGCGTTGGCCACCGCATGGTGGCGCAACCAGCGGTCCACTTCCAGCAGGTCGGCGAGCGAGTCGGGCAGGTCGGCCGTGGGGGTGTTGTTGAGGCGGTCGATCAACCGGATCAGGCCGCTCCAGTCGTTTTCCGCTTCGTTCGTCTTCAGGGTGTAGTCGTGCTCGTAGTTGGCGGGATCGCTGCCGCGCCACACCAGGTCGCCGCGGGGATCCCCCTTCCACAGATTGCCGTCCTCGCCACCGCCGATGTGGTTTTCGATCCAGGTCTTGTTGACCGTCTCGCCGATGGTGTAGAAACCGACCCGTTCGCCGTTCACCCACAGGTCGGCGAAGCCGGTGCGCGGGGCACGGGCGCCCGCTTCGCGGTAGAGCAGATAGCCGAGTGTTTCGCGGAGCAGCGTCGGGTCGCGGAAGCCGTTGTTGAGAACGATGCTCGGTAGACCGTCGAGGGTCTGTTCCGGACGGTATTCATCATATTTCAGGCGGAACGGCTTCTTGATCCCGGGATGGGAGTAGGAGGAGTTGCCTTTGAAGCGCACCCCCACCGAGTCCACGGCGACACCGTCGATGCGCACGCTGCCCGCGACATAGGTTTCATCCGGGTAGTGCGCGGCGAGTTCGCTGAACCAGTCGGTATAGGGGAGTACAATTTCGATCTGGTGTACCGTGTGGTACGAGAGCAGTTCCTCCTGGGACAGATCGGCGGGAGGCGGGGGCGTGGTGGACCCGAAGGCCGCGCCGAGCGCCAGCGGGAGTAGTGCGGCAAACGGAAGCATGATGATGCGCTTTCTGCACGAAGGCGGTGGTTGAAGAGAGAAGAACGCTGCTCTTGCGTGCGAATTCCGTGCCAACGGGTGGACGGCCGGGACCGGGAGAGTTGTGGTTAAGGCACAGGAGTTAGGTTAGATTGTAACTAGGGGAGTTTGTGGAGTCCGGCTCGGGTCTGGCGAGCCACGAAGGGGGAATGGAACACCTCATGAGTTCTCGTTTTCCCCGGCACCACATCTCCACCGCGCCGGCGGAGTTTCGCGGACCTGGGTGCGCTGCGCGCCAAGGTGCGCTGCTACTGGTGATCTGCGCAACACTGTCAACCCGGGCGTTCGGCGTTGACCCGCTCGCCCCGCTCCCTCAGGCACAGGAGAATGCACGCTGGGCCCATGGGCTCAACAGTCTCGGCCATGCGCTCTACGGCGCCTGCCGGACACTTGCTCTCACTCCCGATGGCCACCTGCTCGCCGGCGCCGGCACATCGCTGCTGCTTCTTTCGGCTACCCCCGGCACACAACCGCTGCTGATCGACTCCACGCCAACTTTTGGCGAGCCGGTCGCACTCGCCGCCGATTCCGCTTTCGCCTATGCCCTGGGCGAAACCAACGGGCTCGAACTCTTCTCTCTGCGCGAACCAACCACACTGTCGCGCGTCGCCATCTGGGAACAAGCCGATCGGCAATGGCGCGATCTGGCTGTGGCCGGCTCGTACGCCTATTTGG
>JALXCG010000150.1 GCA_026991065.1 Gemmatimonadota bacterium
GTGCATCCGTGCGCGGGCGGCATCGGGTAGAGTGGCTTCTATCTCCGCCGCGGAGTTGGCCGGGCCGGTGGAGAGCGGGTGTGAGTCGGGCGCTTCGGTGTCGCGGGCAGTGGCCTCGAACGCCCGCCACTGGGCCTCGACGGCGGCGGTCATTGCGGAGTTGGGCCAGGGGCGATGGGCCGCGGCGGCAGTATTCATGGAACGGGAGGTTTCGTGGTGCAGAGAGGCGAGCTATCGTGTAGGTGATAGAATCACGGTTCCTTTTCTCAGGCTAGCAGAAGGGAATCGGTGACGGCGCCGCTCTTATTTAGAATGCAATTGAAGCATGTCGCGGTGCCGGTTTCCCGATGGAAAGAACTCATGATGAAAGCAAAATTCAGGATGTTGCGATGGCTGGGCGTGCTCGTGTCGATGGTTGTGGCGGGATCCGCCTCGGCAACGGTGCTGCGCGTGCCTCAGGACTACTCCACCATTCAGGCGGCGATCGACGCGGTTGCCGCGGCGACCGATACGGTGGTTCTGGATACCCTGGGGGCGCCCTATGTGGGGCCGCAGAATCGCGGGCTTTCGTTCGCTGGAAAAGAATTTGTGATGCGCAGCCTGGATCCGTTGAATCCGGCGATTCGCGACGCCACGGTGATCGACGCGCAGCAACTCGACCGCCATTTCACCTTCAGCCAGGGGGAGGGGCCCGGGGCAAAACTGTGGGGGCTCACGCTGCGCCACGGCAAGGCGCCCGATGGTGTTGGACCGACGCGCGGGGGTGCGGTGCTCTGCGCCGGGGCCTCGCCCATCATCGCCAACTGCCAACTGGATCTCAATCAGGCCCAGGAGGGCGGCGCGGTCGCTTGTGTCAGCGGTTCCCGGGCGCGGCTGCTGGATTGCTTTTTGCACAACAACGATGCGCTGCTCGGCGCGCCCGGCAGTGGCCAGGGGGGAGCGCTTCTGGTAACCGGAAACGCCGAAGTTCTGGTGGATCGGTGTGAACTCTCGATGAACAGCGCCGCGCAGCAGGCGGGAGCGATCTATGTGGAGCAGGCGCGGGGGTTGACGCTGCGCAACTCTTCGCTACACAACAACAGCGCCCAGATGGCGGGGGGGGCGCTGGCGACTCTGCGCGCCGGACGGCTGCGGGTGCTTGATTGCAGCTTCAGCGCCAATCACTCGGATGGCCGGGGCGGGGCGGCTTGGTTGCGTGAGGTAAACCAACTGAGCCTCCTGCGGACCCGGATCGACGGCAACTCGGCGGCCCAGGACGGGGGCGGCCTGCTGATCGACAGTTGCGCCGGAGTGGCGCAGTTCTGCGACATTCACCACAACCTGGCGGCGACCGGGGGTGGGGGCCTGAAGGTGATCGGCAGCGATAACCTCGAGTTCACCCGGTGCACCGCGCGCGATAACACCGTTACGTCGCTGCAGAGCGGTCGCGGCGGGGGGGTGCAGGTCGAGGCGGCCAGTCCCACCTTCATCGCCTGCAGTTTCGAGCGCAACCAGGCGCTGGGCGGCGGAGGCGTGGCGGTCGGGGATTCGAGTCTGGCGTCGCTGCGCGCCTGTATCATCGACTCCAATGTGGTCACTACCTCGCTCGGGGCGACCGGCAGCGGCAGCGGCGGCGGCGTGCTGGTGGAAAACGGCAGCGCCGATATTCGCCACTGCACCATCGTCGAGAACCAGGTCGCTCTCTCCGGCGGCGGGGTCTATGTCAGTGGCACGAACGCGTCGCTGGTGATCGAGAACAGCATCCTTTTCGACAATTGGGCGGAGCAGATTCTGGTCGCTGCCGGAACGGATACGGTGACCTACTCCGATGTTGAAGGCGGCTACGCCGGAATCGGCAATATCGATGCCGAGGTGGTCTATGAGCCGCGCGCTGCACCGATCTACAAATATGTACCGGATGTGATTTCGGCACCGGTGGATGCCGGCAATCTCGGCAGCGGTGACGACTACATCAACTGGTGCGGACTGGTGGACTATGGCATCGACTACTGGTGCGAATCGGACAGCGTCATGAATCGCTGCGATCCCGACATGGGCGCCTATGGAGGCCCCGATGGGGAGGCGTGGCTGCGCGACCTGTTGCCCACCTTGCCGCCCTGCTCCTGAGGAAAAGATGGCAAGAAGCGTCGAGGACTCGGCTCTAGAGATTGAGCGCGGCACAGAGTCGACCCGAGCGGAATCCGCGGCAGAGGTCAGCCGGCGCATGGCGCTCCTGGCGGCGGCCGACTGGGCGTCGATCGGTGTGCAACTGACCGCCTATGCGGCCTATGTGGCGCGCTGCTATCGCTGGGGCGCCGGCGCCCCAGCGA
>JALXCG010000151.1 GCA_026991065.1 Gemmatimonadota bacterium
AGGTTCGCAGACCGTAGGCCAGATCCCGGGTGACAAAGTCGCCGCCGACCGCCACCACTCCCGAGTGGCGCACGGCGCCTTGGAAGAAGAGGGTAAAGTCGGTGGTCCCACCGCCGATGTCGAGCAAGACTACACCCAACTCCTTCTCATCCGGGGAGAGCACCGAATGAGAAGAGGCGATCGGCTCTAGCACCAGGTCGGCGACCTCGTAGCCGGCCCGGCGCACGCACTTGATGATATTGGCGACACTGGTGACCGAGCCGGTGACAATGTGAACCACCGCTTCCAGGCGCACGCCGGAGAGCCCGACCGGCTCTCGAATCCCCCCCTGGTCGTCGATGATGTATTCCTGGGGAATCGCGTGAATGATCTGTTGGTCGGCGGGCAGCCCGATCTGGCGCGCGGCGCGCACCACGCGATCAACATCGGCGCGGGTGATTTCGTTGTCTTCGCCGCTGACGACGACAACGCCGCGCGAATTGGAGCAACGGATGTGCTCGCCGGCGATCCCCGCGTAGAGTCGATCGACGGTTAGATCAGCCTGGCTTTCGGCCCGCTCTACCGCCTTGCGGATGGAGGCCACGGTGTCCTCGAAGTTCACCACGACGCCGCGCCGCAACCCTTTGGATGGAGCACGCCCCATGCCAATGATTTTCACCTGGTCCGGCGCGATGACCTCGCCGATCAAAGCGCAGATTTTGGTGGTGCCGATGTCGAGTCCGACGATGATGTTTTCGGTTCGGGCCACGCCCTCATCCTCTCTTTGAAAGTCCGGGCGACGCCGCGGCGTCGCTCTTCCTGGGCATCACTTCCGCTCGCCCGGGAAAGCGTAGATCGATACTCTCGGCGACAATTCCACTCTCGCCGAGAGTCTTCAATACGACCGCCAGGTGTTCCGCCTGAATGGTGGCGGGGTAAAGGCTGGAGAACTGTATCCGCGTGGCTGAGTCGATGGTGACGCCGGTTGGATGCCGCGGGTCACGGATGGAGATCTCACTCATCAAGACACCCAGCCCTTTTTCCTGCAACGCGGCCAGCAAGCGACAAGCACCGAGAAGGCCGGTGGTATCGGCCGCGGCGCCGGCAACGATGAAGGGCAGATCATGCGGTGATCGTCCAGCTTCGATCGCGGTTCGCACCCCTTCGGCGTCCACCTCTTCCAGTTCACCGGTGGCGGAAACCAGGAGAGCAAGCGGCACACGCTCCTCAACCCGAATCTGCAGTGCACCACTGAAGTAGCGGCGTTGCACGTGAGCTGCGCGGATGCGCGGTATCGCTTCGACGCGGGCCGCCACCGCCTGCGGATCGATCTCAAATATGTTGCGACCGGGGAGATCATCGGTGCATTCCAGGATCGCCTTTTCCGCAACGCTGCGGCAGCCGGTAACATGAATCGCGCGCAGGCGCAGCCAGGTCGCATTGCGCAACCCCTGCGCCACCGGTTCGTAGGCGGCATCGGCGGCGACACCAACCACGGCCATGACCAGGAGAGCCAGACCGAGGCTCAACGAAAGTCGTCGCAACGGCGCCGGCAGCGGCCCGCTTGAAAAAGCGGGGAGAAGGCGGCGACCACGGCGGCGCGGAGGCGGTGTGCGAAATCGCGTGATCCGCCTCCACCAGGCGCCGGAGGAGCGGCGGCGAGAGCGAACCATGGGCGGCGGGCCGCTGTTCTTCTGTCTCATCCTTCCCTCCACTCCGTGGGAACCTCGCCGGGGGCAAACCCAAGAGCCTTTATTTCCAGCTCCAACCCGATGCCGGCGGTTGCCCAGACACGCTGCCGGCAGTAAGCGATGAGCGCGGCCAGATCGGCGGCAGTGCAACCTTTGGTGGCAACCAGGTAGTTGGCATGCACGCTCGACACTTCGGCTCCACCGACCCGCGTTCCCTTCAGTCCCGCCCGGTCCAGGAGACGCCCGGCCGCGTCCCCCGGGGGGTTCTTGAAGACCGAACCAGCGGAACGGACCCGATGCGGTTGGGTTTGATTCCGGTAGGCGCGCAGCTCGGCGGCGCGGGCACGGGCGGCCTCAACATCACCGGGCTCCAGTGCAAGTTCCACTTCGACGAGTGTCCACCCCCGCTCCGCAACCCGTGAACTCCGATAGGCGAATCCCAGCTCCGCCGGGGAGACGCGCAACTCGTTGCCGGCAGAATCCAGGACCAGCGCCGAGACCACCGTGCCACCGATCTCTCCAGCTCGTGTGCCGGCGTTCATCACCACGGCGCCGCCCACCGATCCGGGAACACCGGCCATCCCCTCCAGGCCGATCAGTCCGGCCCGAAGTGTCGCCCGCATGAGGCGCGCCAGG
>JALXCG010000152.1 GCA_026991065.1 Gemmatimonadota bacterium
GTGCCCGGATCCGGCGTTTCCCGCGACCCATTGTTCAGTCTCGCTGCAAAGGATCGGGATCTTTTTCGCGGACGAGGTCTTTTCTGATTGGCCCTGTTGGTCGATCGTACTCCACAAAGGAGTGCGCATCATGAAGCGGCTGACGAGTGAAATCCAGGCAGAAGTTCGCGAGGAGTTTGAGCGGTCCGGGCGATTGCTGACCTTCAGTGGTTTCTTGGCCGAGGTGGAAAAGGCACCTTACTTTCGTCTTCGATCGGCGGTCCAGTTCTGCGCCGACATGCTCGATTACTTCGGCTGTCAACCGGTCTCGGTCTTGGGCAGAGAGATGTCCCGGTACCGGATCTTTGACGCGCCGTTCGGCGGTGATCCGGTGTTTGGACAGGAACAGGTACAGGATGCGTTGGTCCGCATTCTGAAAGGGTTTGCGGAAGATGGTCGCCCCGACAAATTGATCGTTCTCACCGGTCCCAACGGTTCTTCCAAGAGTTCTCTGATCGACCTGATTTTTCGTGGGCTGGAAGCGTACTCATCGGAACCGGAGGGGGCCCTCTATCGCTTTAACTGGGTCTTTCCCAATCGTGCTCTGGTGACCGAATCCATCGGTTTTGGTGACCGGACCGAGCGCTCCCCGGCCGCCTCTTTTGCTCTACTCAGGCAGAAGGAGATCCAGGCAAAACTCCCTTGCGAGTTGAAAGATCACCCGATTCTGCTTCTGCCACGGCAAGCCCGGGAGCGGCTGTTGAGCCGCTTGGAGTCCTCGAAACCGATGAGGCGCGATGTCAGTCAGATACTGGCCGATGATCTTTGCGCCAAGTGCAGGGCGATCTACGATGCGCTTCTCGACGACTACTCCGGGGATTGGCAGGCGGTTCTTCAGCATGTCCAGGTGCAGAGGTACACGATCAGTCGGCGCTACCGCCGGGGCGCAGTCACGATCGAGCCGCAGGGAAACATGGACGCAACCGTGAGGCAGATCACGGCGGATCAGAGCCTCGCGAACCTTCCTCCGAGTTTGCAGAATCTCAGCCTGATGCAGCCAGGGGGTGACCTGGTAGATGCGAGTTCCGGCGCGATCGAGTATTCGGATCTTCTCAAGCGCTCGACTGAGGCCAACAAATACTTGTTGACGACATGCGAGAAGGGGACGATTTCGTTGCCTGGATTCATGGCATACCTGAATCTCGTCATGTTTGCGACCACCAACGAAAAGCAACTGGATGCGTTCAAGCAGGATCGGATCTTCACTTCGTTCAAAGGGCGGATGGACTTTGTTGCCACACCCTATTTGCTGGAGGTAAGCAAAGAGGAAAAGATCTATGAGCGAACTTTGGCGAAGATCTCCCGCCACTGTCATGTCGCTCCCGGGAGCAGCCGTGCAGCTGCGTTGTGGGCGATCTTGACCCGGTTGCACTGTCCCAATCCCGAGCACTACGATGCGTCCCAGCGGGACTTGGTCGCAGGGTTGAAGCCGATCGAGAAACTATGGCTCTATGACCGCCAGGTAGCTCCCCGTCGGCTGGGGGCTGAGGACCAGCGCAGGCTTATCGCGCTTCTGCCGTCTCTACGCAGCGAGTATGAAGGCACGCCCATATACGAAGGGCGCCATGGGATTTCACCGCGAGAGGTCAACGGGCTCTTGGCGGAAGCTGTCACGCGTGGTGAGTTCGCGTGCGTCTGTCCGCAGGCGATCCTGGCGGAACTTGAAGAGTTGATCAAGGATGTGAGTCTCTATGACTTCCTGCAGATAGAGCCGCGCTCCGGCTATCACGATGCCGGGGCATTCATCGAGGAAGTGCGGAAGGATGTCCTCGCGCGGATCGACCGGGACCTGAGTGACGCTGTCGGGTTGGTGAGTGAAGAGGAGTATGCCCGGCGCTTCGATCAGTATTTTGTTCAAGTAAAAGCAAGTGTGCGTGGCGAGAAGGTCCGCAATGAGAGCACCGGCGAGTTGAGTGAACCCGATGAATCCCTGATGGAGGGCATGGAGGAACTCTTCGGCCTGGCGTCGGATGCAGACCGTGGAGATTTCCGACGGGAGTTCCTGACGCGCATCGGCGCGTGGGTACACGAAACCGGACGGGTAAATATTGCAGATAGTTACCAGGAGGTGTTTGGGGATCTGTTTGGTGCGATGCGACGTCACATTCGGGGAAAACACGCACACACCATCCAGCGTGTAAGGCAGGCTCTGCTCCGGCTGGGTACCCCTGAGGCGGATGCTCTTTCTGCTGAGACCAGACTCGACGCGGAACATGCACTCGCGTTTCTAAAGGAGGAGCGGGGGTACTGCGACGCGTGCGCCAAGGCTGCGGTTGTCTTTCTGGAACGATACGAGACGGAATTACCGAGCCCATAAGGCTTTCCAATTTCGTCAGCGTTTTGGTGCAGATTCGCGTGCGCGGAGATCTCAAGCGCGTGTACTATTGCCCACGGTCGTGCTTCAAGCGTTGGCGCCTGGTGCGTCAACCGTGACCTGAGAGGACTCCGCCCAAGAATGGACACGCAAAAGAAACTTGAGAAACTCCAGCAGATGAACGCTGAGGCGATGCTCGGCGGTGGCGAAGCTCGTGTGCAGCGGCAGCATGACGCAGGCAAGCTGACTGCCCGCGAGCGTCTGGACCTACTCCTGGATGTGGGCAGCTTTCATGAAATCGATCGCTTCGTGACTCATCGGTGCTCCGATTTCGGCATGGAGAACAAGAAAATTCTTGGCGATGGCGTCATCACCGGATACGGCACGGTTCATGCGCGGCAAGTGTTTGTGTTCTCACACGACTTCACCGTCTTTGGCGGGTCGCTGTCGCAGGCATTTGCCTCCAAGATCTGCAAGGTTATGGATCTGGCGATGAAGACCGGAACGCCGATCATTGGGCTGAATGACTCCGGTGGTGCGCGCATCCAGGAAGGAGTCGACAGCTTGGGCGGCTACGCAGAGATATTTCTGCGCAATACCCTCGCGTCGGGCGTCATCCCGCAGATTTCAGCGATCATGGGGCCGTGTGCCGGTGGAGCCGTATATTCGCCCGCGATCACGGACTTCACCTTCATGGTTGACGGTAGCAGCTATATGTATGTTACCGGCCCAGACGTCGTCAAGACCGTGACCCAGGAAGAGATCACTCATGATGAGTTGGGTGGTGGAAAGACCCACACGCGAGTCAGTGGCGTGGCCCATTTTTTGGCTGCCAATGACGCGGAATGCATCCGCCAAATCCGGCGACTGCTTACCTTCTTGCCAAGCAATAATGCTGAAAGACCACCATCTCGCGATGTTCCGGAGCGTTTGGCGGGCGCAGACGACGCCCTCCTGAACATCATTCCGCCGCTGCCTTCGCAGCCCTACGACATGCGGGAAATCGTAACCCGGCTTGTCGATGATGGTGACTTCCTGGAAGTGCAGCCATTTTATGCGGGGAACATATTGATTGGCTTCGCCCGAATCGCCGGTCAGCCGGTAGGAGTGGTTGCCAATCAGCCGGCAGTATTGGCGGGAGTTCTGGACATCAACGCTTCGACCAAGGCAAGCCGTTTCATCCGTTTCTGCGATTGCTTCAACATCCCATTGGTGACTTTGGTCGACGTGCCAGGCTTCATGCCGGGCACGGCCCAGGAGTACGGCGGCATCATTCGACATGGTGCGAAGTTACTCTACGCGTACTGCGAAGCGACAGTCCCCAAGATCACCGTTGTGACGCGCAAAGCCTACGGCGGTGCCTACGACGTCATGAGTTCAAAGCACATCCGCGGCGATGTCAACCTCGCCTGGCCGACGGCGGAACTAGCGGTTATGGGGCCGGAGGCGGCCGTGCGCATCGCTCATCGGGCCGAACTTCAGAACGCCGAAGACCCGGTAGCGAAGGAACAGGAGTTGGGGAAGCAGTTCCGCGAGCAATTCGCGAACCCCTATGTGGCCGCGTCGCGCGGCTACCTGGATGCTGTCATAGACCCTCGCGATACGTACGCTCGCATCGCCGCAAGTCTCAGCATGCTACATGATAAGCGCGACAGCAATCCCCCACGCAAGCACGGCAACATTCCCCTCTGATCGACCGCCTGTGCACGGCCGCGGCGAAACCGGGCCCGATACCAATGCAATCGGAGCGCACATGAAAAAGATATTGGTTGCCAATCGTGGCGAAATCGCAGTTCGCGTTATACGAACATGTCGAGATATGGGAATTGGAACGGTTGCGGTCTACTCTGATGTAGACCGTGACTCTCTCCATGTGATCCGCGCCGATGAGGCGTACGCTATTGGTCCGGCAGAGCCGAGTGCATCCTATCTTAATATTGGCCGCATTCTTCGGGCCGCGCAACGTTCGGGGGCTACTGCGGTTCATCCCGGGTATGGATTCCTCGCAGAGAACGCCGATTTTGCGCAGGCGGTACAGGATGCGGGGCTTGTCTGGATCGGCCCCGATCCAAAGACGATTCGTGACATGGGAGACAAGATCACGGCTCGTGAGACGGCTTTCGAGGCGGGTGTCGCGCCGGTTCCCGGAGCGACCTTGACCGGTGATTTGGATCGTGATGTCGCCATCGCGGAGCGCGTGGGTTTTCCGCTGATGGTGAAGGCTTCCGGGGGTGGTGGCGGCAAGGGAATGCGCATCGTAGAAGGGGCCGCTGAACTGCGTTCGGCGATTGAGCGTGCCAGCAACGAAGCCGCGAAAGCTTTTGGCGATTCTACTGTTTATGTGGAGCGCGCCATTCGGAACGCTCGCCATGTCGAAGTACAGGTCGTTGGCGATGGTCATGGGCAGGTTGCGGTGCTGGGCGAGCGGGACTGCTCCATTCAGCGTCGCCATCAAAAGCTAGTTGAGGAGAGTGCCTGCACGGCTTTAACTCCGGAGTCGCGGCGCGAGTTGTGGAGCAAGGCGGCCGCACTCGCGAAGCAGGTGTGCTACGCGGGAGCCGGGACGGTCGAGTTCTTGCTGGACCAGTCCGGAGAAACCTGGTTCCTGGAGATGAATACCCGCATCCAGGTGGAGCATCCAGTCACTGAACTGGTGACTGGAGTTGATCTGGTTCGCCAGCAGATAGCGATCGCCTTCGGCGAGCCACTTCAACTCAATCCTTATCCCCGGTCGATACGAGGTCATGCGATCGAGTGCAGGATTGGAGCCGAAGATCCGACCCACGGATTTCTGCCCGCAGCAGGAGTTATCGAGCGACTGCAGGAACCGGGCGGCCCCGGAGTTCGAATCGATAGTGGTGTGTATCCAGGGTTTCGCGTTGGTTTGCATTACGATCCACTACTGGCCAAGTTGATCGTATGGGGGCGGGACCGCGATCATGCCGTACGCCGCATGGCGCGGGCGATCGACGAATACAGGATCTACGGTGTATCGACCACTCTGCCGTTCCACCGCTTTGTCATGCGTGACGAAGTCTTCCTGGCCGGAGATGCGAACACGTCATTCATCCAAGAGCGGATGGGGCACGACTCGCTGGATCCAGCCCATGACTTGGCGTTGGCAGCGGGACTGGCGGCAGTCCTGTACCGTCAGGAACAAGCCCATGCGCTGGAATTTCGGCCGCGCCGAGAGCGGAAGGCGGAAAGTGCGTGGTGGCTGCGTCACGGATTTGGGAGGCAAGGATGAAGTACAGCGCTGAGGTCGCCGGACAACTTTTCGTGATCCATGAGGAGGAGCATGACGGCGAAGTGCGGCTACGGATCGAAGGTGATGCGCGGCCCATTCGGTGGTGGCGCCGGGACACGGATGGTCTGTATTTCATCGCACTCGGCGATCGTGTCATAGGAATTCACATATCGCCCGGTGATCACAATCATCTGGTAGCCAGGGCCTCTGGAACAGCATTCCCAGTACGGGTCGACGACGAGCGTGAGATTCGGCTGCGAGAGCTGGGGTCGCTCGCCGGTGTAGAGGAAGATGCCGGCGAAGATGTGGTTGCTCCAATGCCGGGAAAAGTGGTGGATCTTCTGGTCAACGTTGGAGATGCGATTGAGCCGGGGCAAGTCGTGGCCATCTTGGAAGCGATGAAGATGGAGAACGAAATCAGGGCCGCGACGGCCGGAAAAGTGACGCACGTGCACGTCAAGCCGGGGGAGAATATCGACATTGGAGCACTGCTCGTACGCATTGACTAGGAGCCTGCCGCGCATTGACTTTACGTCGCCCCGCAGCCGTCCCTACTCCGATCTCTGCGTTGCTAAGTCATTGAAAGGAAACCAGCTTTTCGGCGGACTCAGCGCCTTGATCTCGAAGCAGGCCCGAACACGGGAGTCGAAGACCAATGCGCGACAAGTTCCTGGCGTGTCTTGCGAGGCAAGCCCCGCCTTTTTCATCTTTCCTACCCCGGATTGCAGGGGGAGCCGCTCTGCTTACGACGCCCGGTGACGCACCAAGCGCAGTGCTGGGGGCTGGAGCCCGCATCCTTCCGCACCTGGAGAGGAGTTTCGGAGGAATCAATGGACCGTTCTGAATGGGAAAACAAGATCCTGCAGCCTGCACTGGAGCGATTCCGAGAGCGTCGAGAGGAGTTTCGAACCCCAAGTGGTATTCCGGTGGAGCGGTTGGCGACTCCGGAAACCCTTGGTGAATTCGATGC
Source organism: Gemmatimonadota bacterium (assembly GCA_026991065.1). Taxonomy (GTDB): domain Bacteria; genus JALXCG01. The sequence goes on from JALXCG010000152.1 coordinate 6,571, forward strand.
GGAAGCGGAAATCGGTTATCCGGGGGCATTCCCCTTCGTCCGGGGCGTTCAGCCAACAATGTATCGGGGGCGCCACTGGACGATGCGGCAGTATGCCGGCTTCGGTACTGCAAGTGATTCGAATGCCCGTTACCATGATCTCCTGAAGGCGGGAACGACCGGGCTCTCCGTTGCTTTTGATCTCCCGACGCAGATGGGCTATGACTCCGATCATGCGATGGCTGCTGGGGAAGTTGGGCGTGTGGGGGTTGCCATCGATAGCCTGGAAGATATGGAGGTTCTCTTTCGTGGCATTCCACTTGAGCGTGTATCGACTTCGATGACGATCAATGCGACCGCCGGCGTTTTGCTGGCGTTCTATGTTGCGTTGGCGCGAAGGCGTGGAATCGACCCATCTAAACTCAAAGGAACCGTTCAGAACGACATCCTCAAGGAGTACATCGCTCGCGGCACCTACATCTTCCCCCCGCGGCCTTCGATGCGGATTGTTACCGACATGTTTGCGTGGTGTCACGAGAATGTGCCTCTGTGGAATACGATATCCATTTCCGGGTATCACATTCGCGAGGCTGGGGCGACCGCAGTACAGGAGTTGGCGTTTACTTTGGCAGATGCGATTGCATACGTCGAAGCAGCTCTCCAGGCGGGGCTGGCGGTTGACGATTTTGCCCCACGGCTTTCCTTCTTCTTCAACGCCCACAATGATCTGTTCGAGGAGATTGCCAAGTTCCGAGCGGCGAGGAAGATATGGGCGACCCTCATGAAGGAGCGCTTTGGTGCCAAACTTGAACGGTCGCTCATGATGCGCTTTCACACCCAGACATCCGGTGCCACTCTTCAGGCTCAGCAGCCGCTTAACAACGTTGTGCGCGTTGCTTTGCAGGCGTTTGCAGCAGTGATGGGGGGGACTCAGTCGCTCCACACCAACGCGTTCGACGAAGCTCTTGGGCTGCCTACAACGGAAAGCGCGACTTTGGCGCTGCGCACTCAACAGGTGATCGCCCATGAAAGCGGTGCAGTAGACACCGTCGACCCTCTCGCCGGGTCTTGGTACGTTGAATACTTGACCCGGGAGATGGAAAAGCGGGTTCGTGTTTACCTGAAGCGGATTGAGGAGATGGGTGGTGCGGTTGCAGCCATCGACGCCGGCTATTTCCAGGGAGAAATCGAAGAAAGCGCCTATCGCTACCAGCAAGAGATTGAATCTGGTGAACGCGTAGTCGTTGGAGTGAACCGCTTTACCGAGCAGACACCCGTTTCCCCTCCGGTCACAAGGATTGATGCACG
>JALXCG010000153.1 GCA_026991065.1 Gemmatimonadota bacterium
GCCTTTGCCTGGGAGGGGAGAAACGACCAGGGACGAGAGGTCGCCAGCGGTCTCTATTTCGTCGTGCTCGACGCGGCGGGGCAGGTGAGTTCGCGCAAGATGATTCTCCTTAAATAGGCGGCGGGATGCCGGCTGGACAGGCGGCCGGGTCGGCGCTGGATCGGCGGCTGGATCGACGGCGGGAGGAGCGAGAAAATAGGAAGCTGGATATCGGCGGTCCGTGGGGTAGACTGCCGCGGTCGATCGCTTTCCTTCTAGTGCCGGCCCTGTGGGCGGTTGGACGCCGTTGTGCGTGCCGCCGCCGCGCTTGTGCGGGGGCCTTTCGATTCTCTTCTGGTCGCGAGTAGATCCATGGCAGAAGCAATGAAAACCAAAAGTGAGCCTGAGCTGCGGGTGCTCCTGGGCGATGAGGCGGTGGCGCTGGGCGCCATGCACGCGGGGATCAGCAACGCCTACGCCTATCCCGGAACCCCCTCCACCGAGATTACCGAATTTCTGATCCGCGAGGCGGGGGCTTCGGGCGAGTTCCGGGCAGCCTGGTCGGCCAACGAGAAGTCAGCTTTCGAAGAGGCGCTGGGGGCTTCGCTGGTAGGGCGGCGGGCGCTGGTGTCGATGAAGCATGTGGGGCTGAATGTGGCCGCCGATCCCTTCATGAATGCGTCGGTCGTGGCGATCAATGGCGGCGTGGTGCTGGCGGTGGCGGACGACCCCGGAATGCACAGCTCGCAGAATGAGCAGGACAGCCGCTATTTCGCGGACTTCGCCCACGCCATCTGCCTGGAGCCGGCGACTCAGCAAGAGGCCTACGAGATGACGCGCGAGGGGTTCGACCTCTCGGAGCGGTTCCAGATTCCGGTGATGGTGCGCTTGGTGACGCGGCTGGCGCACAGCCGCTCGCCGGTCGCGATCGCCGCGGCCCGGGAGCAGAATCCGCTGCGGCGGCCGGGGCAGCACGATTCCTGGATTCTGCTGCCGAGCAACGCGCGTCGCGAGTGGCAGCGCAAGCTGGACGAGGCCGCGGCCGTGATGGAGTACATGGAGAGCTGCCCGCACAATCGGCTCGATCTACCGGCCGCCGGGGGGAAGCTGGGCGTGATCACCACGGGTCTGGCGCGGAGCTACTATCTGGAGGCGGCGGAAGGGCTGGAGAGTCCGTTGCCGCACCTGCACATCGGCGCCTACCCGATGCCGGTCGCCAAGATCCGCGAACTTTGCGCGGCAGTGGACCGGGTGTTGGTGCTGGAGGAGGGGTATCCCTTCGTCGAGCGCTATCTGCGTGGCGTCTTGCGGCAGCCGGTGGCGATCGAGGGGCGCTTGAGCGGCGAGGTGCCGCGGGCCGGAGAGTTGAACACCGATCTGGTGCGCCAGGCGCTGGGGCTCAGCGAGCGCCCGCACGGTGACGCACCGCCACTGCCGACACGGCCGCCGCAACTCTGCCATGGGTGTCCGCACGCCGATTCGTTTGCGGCGGTGCGGCAGGCGCTGGCGGGGTTCGAGCAGGCTCTGGTCACTTCCGACATCGGCTGCTACACCCTGGGGGCGTTGCCGCCCTATAACGCGATCGACTCCTGTGTCTGCATGGGCGCATCGGTGAGCATGGCCAAGGGCGCGGCGGAGGCGGGTGCCTACCCGGTGGTGGGCGTGATCGGTGACAGCACTTTTCTCCACACCGGGGTGCAGCCCTTGATGGACGCGGTCGCCGGCAAGACCGACATGACGCTGGTGATCCTCGACAACGAGACCACCGGAATGACCGGCGGTCAGCCGACCATTCTGCCCTCCTCCCGGCTGGAGAGCGTGGTGAAGGGGCTGGGAATCGACGCGGAGCACTGCCGCGTGGTCGAAGCGCATCCGAAGAAGATCGAGGCGATGCGGGCGGTGCTGCAGGAGGAGATCGATTACCACGGTCCTTCGGTTGTGATCGCGGTTCGCGAGTGCATCGAAACCGCCCGGCGTTCGAAGAAGAGGTAAAGAGATGAAGTGCGACATCGTAGTAGCGGGTGTGGGTGGCCAGGGCGTGCTGTCGCTCTCGGCGATCATCGCGCAGGCGGCATTGGCTGAAGGGCTGCATGTGAAGCAGGCCGAGGTGCATGGAATGTCGCAGCGGGGCGGGGCCGTGGTTGCCGACTTGCGCATCGCGGATCATCCGATCCACAGCAATACCATTCCCAAGGGCACGGCGGACCTCATTCTGAGCATGGAGCCGCTGGAGAGCCTGCGCTACCTGCCCTACCTGGAGGAGGGTGGTGCGGTTCTGACCGCCGATGACCCGATCACCAATATTCCCGACTATCCGCAACTTGA
>JALXCG010000154.1:0-3216 GCA_026991065.1 Gemmatimonadota bacterium
GTGGCGCCGCTGTCAGGCTCCGCCCGCCGCTGGGAAGTGGCTTCGGCGCCGCGCAGTGGCCCCGCACTCGGGACGATGATCACCTTGGCGCCATCCTGCGCCGCAATCAATGGCGGTGCGGCATGCCACATGTCTTCACACGTCAGCAGCGCCATCCTTCCCAACGCCGTATCAAAAGCACGAACCCGATCGCCGGCAGCGAAATAGCGCTGCTCCTCGAAGAGTCCATAGGTCGGCAGAAAGATCTTCCGATGAGCGTGCCGAATGCGGCCTTTTTCCAGGTAGATGGCGGTGTTGAACGAACGATAGTCGGCAGCTTCTTCCACAAGTCCCGCGACCACCGCGATCCCGTCCGCGGCCTCGCACAGCGGTGCCAATCGGTCGTCGCGCAGGGAGATCGAGATCTCCGGCACAAGGTCCTTGAGGAAATAGCCCGTTAGTGACAGCTCCGGAAAAACACAGAGTTCCGCCCCCTGGGAGCGGGCGATCTCTATGATCTCCAGATGCCGTTCAAGATTGCGCGTGAAGTCCCCAAGGACGGGGTTGATCTGCGCCAAGCAGACACTGAATCTCATCAATCTTCTCGCTTGCTGGAAGTCAAGTCGAACCTGATGCACTGCCAACCCAAACGGGTTGCAATGCGCGCCAATTCAGGGCTGGGATTGGTGGCGACCGGGTGCCCGACCAGAGAGAGAACACCGACATCACTGACATCATCAGCGTACGCCCAGGATTCTTGCAGATCGATGCCATGAGTCCGCTGAGCAGCCAGCAGCGCACGCCGCTTGCCGCTGCCATACGGGTGAGCCCCAACGATCGAGCCGGTCAGACGTCCCCGGGAATCAGTCTCCAGGCGCGAGGGAATCCAATGGTCCACTTCCAGCAATTCGGCAAAAGGCTGCAGGAGAAGATCCAATGTCCCCGACAGAAGTACAATGCGGTGCCCTTGAGCCCGATGTTCGGCAATCAGATCCACCGCATCGGGATAGATCCGCGACCGCAACAAATCGTCGAAGCATTGCCGACCGGCGCTTTCCAACGCTTCTTGGCTCCAGCCCTTCCAAGTGTATTTGTTGCCCTTTGTCAAGGCCACCAGGCCATGCGGAAGCTGCCGCCACACTCCTTCCAGAAGAGTTCCCAAAGATGAGAGTGGAAGCTTGCGCTCGGAAACGAGATAACGAAAAAAGGCCCGCTCAGAAGATGGCGGGGCAAGAATGGTACGATCGAGGTCAAAAATGGCAGCAGCATGCATCGGAGGAGAGAGAGCCTATGTTTCTGGGTGCGAAGTGGCGCAAGAAACCTGCTTCAGGCTCAAGCACTATGACAATCTAGCAGATTCCACCCACCGATTTCGCACGGAACACTCGGCTACGCGCCAAAACGCGAAAGAGTAGTGGCGCGGAGGGAACCGGCATCCTATAATTGCTCTATATATCTGTGGCAGGTGACGGTGTTCGTCGGCGCGGTCATCTTTACTGGGGGACCAAATGCGGCGCGAATCAGAGAAGCGAGAACTGGGGGCGGGCTACGTTGAGTACGTGCTCATCGTCTCGCTTGTTGCTCTTACACTCGTTGGTGCGACGCGTTTCTTCCAGGCCGAGATAGAGAGCGTATTCACCTGCGCCATCGAAGAGATCGGCAATAGCAATCCTCACCCGGGCGATACTCCCTAGGAGCCTGGCGCTTCATGGGCTGATTCGTTCTACGATCAAAGGCCGCGCGGCTGCAGGATCGCCAACCGCAACAGCTGTGCTGATTGCTTCGGTGGCTTGGCGCAGAGCCTCCCCGGAGGCAGCGTGAACCACAGCCAGTGGCTCGCCCCGCTCCACCCGGTCCCCTGGTTTGACCAGAAGCTGAATTCCAACACTGTGATTCAGGACGTCGCCGACTCTTGCTCGCCCGGCACCAAGCGCCACGGCCGCATCCCCGAGAGCGCGTGCGTCGATCCAGCTTACCCCTCCCGCCTCCTGTGCTCGAACCTCTTGCGTCACAGGCGCCGTCGGTAGCAGTGCAACGTCATCCACCACATGCGGGTCTCCGCCCTGCGCGGCGACCATCTGCGCAAACACCTCCGCCGCCCTCCCAGAGTCCAGAACGCGCCCAATCCGCGCCCGGGCGGTTGCCGCATCTGACTCAGTCCCGGACAGGCGCAACATTTCGCCGCCAAGTTCGACGACCAACTCACGCAGATCGGCCGGCCCCCCGCCACGCAAAGACTCGATCGCTTCGACCACCTCAAGTGCATTGCCTATCGCCTGCCCGAGAGGTGCATCCATCGCCGTCAGCAACGCCGAAGCGCTTTTCCCGTTGGCCCGGGTCGCGCGCACCAGTGCGTGTCCCAGCAGTCGGGCATCCTCCAGTGTGCGCATAAAAGCCCCGGCGCCCACTTTGACGTCATAGACAAAAGCATCCGGGCCCGCTGCCAACTTCTTGCCCACGATCGACCCAACGATCAGCGGAATCGAGTCGACAGTTCCGGTCACGTCGCGCAGCGAATACAGAATGCGGTCCGCCGGCGCCAGATTCGGCGTCTGCCCAACAATTGCGCAGCCGACCTGCTGCACAATCCGCAGAAACTCGTGAATCGGCAACTCGGCACGAAAACCGGGAATCGCCTCCAACTTGTCAAGTGTGCCGCCGGTATGTCCGAGACCGCGTCCCGAGAGCATGGGGACCGGAACGCCACAGGCAGCAACCGCGGGAGCGAGCACCAAAGATGTCTTGTCGCCGACCCCTCCGGTCGAGTGCTTATCAACCGTCCGGCTGCCCAGCGGCGAGAGGTCGAGCATCTGCCCGGAATCGGCGATCGCCCGAGTATATGCTGCGGTCTCGTCGCCATTCATGCCCTGAAAATAGACGGCCATCAAGAAAGCAGAGGCTTGGTAGTCGGGCACTTCGCCACGCGCCACTTGATGCACCCACGCCCGAATCGCCGCTGCCGGGAGTACCGCTCCCCTTTTCTTTTCCTCGATCATCTCCAGTGTCGTCATGGGCATCTCTCTCCCCATGCCAATGCCAGGCAGTCGTCTCTTCGCGATGCCTCAGAAATGGAGCTTCCACTCAAGCCGAACTCCTCCATCACCAGCTCCAGCGACGTGCCAATCGAAACGGGTGCTTTCTGCCTGCTCGAAAGCTCCAGCCTCCGGCGCTGGGACTTCACCGTCGTAAAGGCGAAAAAGAAGGATTGCCGCGGTGACGGTTGCCACAGTCGTAGCC
>JALXCG010000154.1:3226-7848 GCA_026991065.1 Gemmatimonadota bacterium
GTCGTAGCCGCGGCAATGTTCCGGTCGCGATTTCCAGTCTCCCACTCAAGCTGCGCTTGCTCATGCAGCGAAAGACGCTCCCGATATGGGCGAGAGAGGTCCTGGGAGCGGGCGGCAAGAATCCGGCTCTGCTCCCAATGTTCCAGGGTCTTCCGCGTCAGCGCATAGGTCGCCAGCCCGCTGGCCCCGGCGATTACCCAAGCGCCGACCCGGCGGCGGTGATCAGGGTCCTGCGCGCCCCGTGCAGTCGCTGGAGAATCGGCAACAACCCGGGCAGTCAGGCTCAACACCAAGAGCAACGGCGTCCCAACACGCAAGCCGAGGGTCGGCAGCTGGCGTCCACTCACGCCGCAGTGCTCCGTTCGGCGCCAACAATTGCCACCGATGCGCTGGCACCGATTCTGCTGGCGCCGGCCGCGATCATGCGCTGGGCGGTTTCTTGATCTCTAACTCCGCCCGAGGCTTTGACGCCCATTTCGCTGCCCACCGTCCTGCGCATCAAAAGCACGTCTTCGATCGTTGCTCCGCCACGGCTGAAGCCGGTGGATGTCTTCACATAGTCGGCACCAGCGAGACGCGCCGCGGTACAAGCGCGAACCTTCTCTTCATCGGTGAGCAGCGCCGTCTCAATGATGACCTTGACCAAGGCGTGACCGAAAGCCACATCCACCACGGCACGAATGTCATCTTCGACCACATCGAAATCGCCCGATTTCGCGGCGCCAATGTTGATCACCATGTCAATCTCGGTCGCCCCTTCGGAGATCGCCTTCCGCGCTTCGAAGGCCTTCACCTCCCGGGGAGTTGCGCCGAGCGGGAATCCGACCACTGTGCACACCTTCACCGGTGAATCGCGAAGAAGCTTGGCCGCCAACGGCACATAGTATGGATTGATGCAGCAGCTTGCGAATCCATGAGTCTTGGCTTCGAGGCAGAGTTGCGCCACGTCATGACGCGTGGCGTCCGGCTTGAGCAGCGTGTGGTCGATGTGGGCGGCGAGCGATGGGCGCACCCCAGCCACACCGGGCGCCGCGCTGATCCGAGCAGCGCCGTTGGCCTGCATCACCTGCACCACGTCGATGCGCTTCTTCAAACAGTGACCGGAGTTGGTGCACGGGGTGCATTGAGAGAACGGGCTCTCGGTTATGGCCCCCTCCTTCTGCAGCGCCTGCACCACGTGTTCTGTAATCCGTTCGATCAGAGCGGAACGGTCCATATGAGTTTTCTCCGCGAGTTTCAGTCCTGCAGTGGGTCCATGTGCAGAGCATCAACCACCGCAACGACGACAGCTTGTACAGGAACTCGATCCCGCTGCAGAAGCAGCCGTGCACCACCGCCCTCCTTGGACACCAGCACACGATCACCCTCGCCCGCATTGACATCATCTACAGCCAGAAAACTAGCCCCCACAGGTTTCAGATCCAGTCCCAGCGGTTGCACGACCAGCAACTTGTAGGCATGTATCTTGGGGTGTTTGGCGGTTGCGACCGCATTGCCAACAACATCACAGATCTGCATGCTTCCCCGTCCCTGTGCCTGTGGGCATCGCCCGGCCACCAGAACCGCCGCCTCTCCCGCTCTTGTGCCACGAGGGAACCCCGGCGCCATCGATGTGGTCGACAATCCCGATGATCGCCAAGTCAACCGCCAGCATCTCCACATCGAATGGCAGGGAAGCTTCATAGGAACTGATTGTGATCACCAACTCTCCCGGCCCCGCGCCGACCGCGTCAACTGCAGCCTGTGCCGGACCAAGCGGCTGGCGGGAAAAATCGAGCGGCTGAACCAGACGCATGCCCATCCCCTCCAGCGGCGGGATCTTCCGAGTAGCCCAAACGGTTCCAATGACGCGTGCCAGGTTCACGGTGCGACCCCGCGCATCCGCCGTTCGATCGCAGTGATCTTGTCAATCCGGCGCTGGTGTCGCCCACCCCCGAAGCGCGTGGTCAAGAACGTTCGTACAATGGCCTCCACCAGCCCCTCGCCGAGAAGCCGGGCGCCAAGCGTCAACACGTTGGCGTTGTTATGCTCTCGCGCATTCTGGCAACTCGACAGATCGTAGGCGAGGGCCGCACGCACACCGGGAACCTTGTTGGCCGCCATGCAGGAGCCGATTCCCGCACCGTCGAGCACAATGCCGTAGGCTGCGGCACCGGCCGCCACCAATACGCCGACTCGCTCTGCGTAGTCCGGGTAATCCACCGCCTCTTTGCTGTAGCAGCCGATATCCTGAGCGGTCATTCCCAGTTCCCGGATCACCCGCAGAACCGCTGATTTCATGGCCAAGCCGCCATGGTCATTGCCGACAACCACCCGCCCCGCCGCTGTGCCGGTGGCCGCACCGTCAGCCGGGCTTCGCGGACCGGGAACTTGTGCCCGTGCCGGACGCGGTTCCTGTCGGCGCAGGATGACGCCAGCCTCGCGCAGCAGGTCCCGGGCCAGCGGTGTAACCAGGGTGCGACGACCAATGACAACCGTGCTGCCGCCGGGCAATTGCCGAGCGGCTCGCTCGTCAATCAGCGACACCGATGTCCAGTCCAAGTCGCCGCCCAAAGCGGGCCGATCATTGCCGCCCATCTGCGCCTGCCTCCTCAGCGTTATCGCCAACAGCCACGTCGAGGCGGTCGATGATCGCCATGATCACCGCATCCACCGGACGATTGGTCGTGATCGGCGTCTGCCGGGCGGAACTCCCTCCGGCATAGAGAACCACCTCGCCAACACCGGCCCCGACGGCGTCCGCCGCCACGACAAAGCTGGATCGGGGCCGGTGATCCAGTTCAAGGTCTTGAACAACGAGGAACTTGAGCCCGACCAGTGATTCGCTCTTCCGCGTTGCCCACACCGTACCGATCACGCGCCCCAGCTTCACTCGCCACCTCCGGCTGAGGGGGGCGTAAACGCAAAGCTCGCCGGAAGCAACTCGGGAAGCGACGTGGCCGCGCGTTCCCCACCCGTTCCGGCCAGAAGGATGCGAGCATCGGGCCCAAACTCCGCAATAACTTGGCGGCAGGCACCACAAGGCGCGGCGGGCGGCGAAGAGGTAGAAGCAACGGCGACCTCTGTAATCCTCGTTGCTCCGGCGGCAATCGCGGCGCCAATGGCGACGCGCTCGGCGCAGATGCTCAATCCGTAGGATGCGTTTTCTACATTGACGCCGACAAAGACGCCGCGATCCGTCGCCACGGCGGAACCCACCGGGAAACGGGAGTAAGGCGCGTAAGCGTTTTCCAGCGCGGCAAGCGCTTGTGCGATCAGTTCGTCGTCGGGCAAGAGTGGATCCTCCCGGAAACCGCGGCAGATGGTAAGCCGACGGGACGAGCAGAGGTTTGAGTCCAAGTCCTGTGCTTCGGATCATACATCCGAAATGCCTAACCGCGCTCCTCTTTCGGCACGGTCCGCCGGCCGAAAACCGCGCTGAAGACCACCATGCGCGCCTGCGACACGGCTGCGGTGAAAAACCACGGTTTACTCCACGCCTTCAAGCGCGCGGCGCAAAGCCAACCGGGCCGCCAATACCCGACGCAGGTAGCGGCGGGTCTCAGCGAACTCCGCTCCATCCATAAAGCGCACCGGATCGGCTCCGGGATTCTGCCGTTCCCAGCGCTCGACGGCGTCGGGACCGGCATTGTAGGCAGCAATCGCCCGTTCCTCCCGGCCGCCGAAACGGTCCAGCAAAGTGTCCAGGTAGGCACATCCCAGTCGTATGTTGACATCGGGTTGGAGCAGCGCATCCCCGTCCGGCGGCGGGAGCCCCGCGCGCAGTGCGACGTCGACCGCCGTTCTCGGCAGCAACTGCATCAAGCCAAGAGCACCGGCCGGAGAGCGCGCCGCCGGGTTGCCGGCACTCTCGACCTCAATGATGGCGCAAGCCAAGAGAGGATCCGCACGGGGCGAAAGCGCCGCCTGAACAGAGGGAAGAAAGCGCAGCGGGTGCAGCAGCAGAGCTTCATCGGCCTCCGCATGGTGACCGCTACGCAGACGCGGCCGCACCGTTCTCAGATAGACGTCCAACGCCCCAGCCCGCAGCGAGATCGACGCCAATCGCCACGCCTCGGGTCCATTCCGCGGACGTTCCATTTCGGCCTGACGACACTCGGCACGAGCCCAATCGAGCCAGCCGACACGGGTCAGGGCGGTGGCGGTATTGAGAATGTTCCGAATCTCGGCGCGCATCTCCGGACCGTCTCGCAGAAGCTCCTCAAGCAGCCTCTCGTGCCGGCGCTGCCCACGTTCCAGCAGGGCATCGGAAAGTTGTGGCGCTGGCGGAGGATCCACGAACCAACGGTAGGCACTGACCGGCTCCCGCAGCTCCGGGAGCGCGCCCGGGCGCCCGGCGGCCACCCATCCCCAGTAGCGGCCGGCATCCGCCAGTATCGCACTGCCCGCGCGTCGTTCCAATTCCTTGGCGTCCCGACGCGCCTCCCGGGAATGCCCGGAATCCAGTTCGAGCAGAATCTTGTGCAGAAGGACCTGATCGCGCAGGGAATCGCTGCCAGGTGCCCGCAGCAAACGGTTCAACAACTCCAGGGCCGACGGCACGCGCCCCCGGGCCTCTTCAAGCCAGGCGGCCACCCACAAGGCGCGCGGCTGCCACTGCGGAAAGCGCTTGCCCAACTCCA
>JALXCG010000155.1 GCA_026991065.1 Gemmatimonadota bacterium
GAACCGCACTGCGCCACGGTTCCCGTGGCGAGAATCTGTCAAGACGTGTTTCCCACTCGGTCACCCGGTGCAGCGCACCCTCTCGCCGATGCCCCTCTTTCAAAGTCAGCAAGAGCCCGGCGCCACCGTCACGACGCACCCGCAAAGCGGCGTGAACCGCGCGCAGAGCGCCGTCGGCGGTGTCATAGTAGGCATTGTCGAGAACGCGCAGCCGCCACGCACCCGCGATCAGCCCGTCCGGGGGATCAACCCGCTCCAATCCGGCGAGCGCCGCTTTCCCGGGCACGACCCACTTCCACTCCCGCTCCAGCGGTCCCTCATCATCGCCCGGTCGGCTCACTGTCACGGCCGGCTCATTCGCTCGGCGGAGCAACACCATTGCCGTTCAGAAAACGCTCAGCCGCATCGGGATCCGCCAACCCCTCGATGCTCTGGGAGACACGCATAGAACAGAATGGCGGCCCACACATCGAGCAAAACTCGGCGCTCTTGAAATACTCGTGCGGAAGCGTCTCATCGTGCATGCTGCGGGCTCTCTCCGGATCCAGCGAAAGCTCGAACTGCTTGTCCCAATCAAACGCATAGCGTGCCCGCGACAACTCATCGTCACGCTCCCGCGCGCCGGGACGACCTCGCGCCACATCGGCGGCGTGCGCAGCGATCTTGTAGGCGATGATTCCCTGCCGCACATCCTCCAGCGTCGGCAGCCCAAGATGCTCCTTTGGCGTCACATAGCAGAGCAACGCGGCACCCGCCTGTGCCGCCATCGCGGCACCGATCGCGGAGGTGATGTGATCGTAGCCCGGTGCGATGTCCGTAACGATCGGCCCCAACACGTAGAAGGGCGCCGAGTCACACTCCTCCTGCTGGCGGCGCACATTCATCTCCACCTCGTGCATCGGAATGTGCCCGGGGCCTTCGATCATCACCTGAACATCACGCGCCCACGCGCGGCGGGTCAACTCACCCAGAACAGTCAACTCGGCAAACTGCGCCTCGTCCGAAGCATCCGCCAGGCAACCGGGGCGCAACCCATCGCCCAGTGAGAGCGTCACATCGTGCTCGCGACAGATCTCCAACATCTCGTCAAAGTGGGTATAGAGCGGGTTTTCCTGGCCATGTGCCATCATCCACTCAGCCAGCAAGCTACCGCCACGACTCACAATTCCGGTCAGACGGCGAGCGGCGAGGGGCAGATGTGAACGCAGCAACCCACAATGCACCGTGATGTAGTCCACCCCCTGGCGCGCCTGGTGCTCGATGTTTTCAAGCAGCATCTGCGGGGTCATCTCCGGTGCACTGGCGACCTCCTGGATCACCTGATAGATCGGCACCGTTCCCAGCGGAACGCTGGCGCGCCGCAGCATCTCTTCGCGAATCGAGTCAATGTGAGCCCCGGTGGAGAGATCCATCACCGTGTCCGCCCCCAACTCGATGGAGAGACGCAGCTTCTCCAACTCACCATCCAGGCAAGAAGTAACCGACGAATTGCCGATGTTGGCGTTGATCTTACACGTTACCGCGGTGCCGATGCCGGTCGGCACCAAGGCGGAGTGGTGCAGATTGGCGGGAATGATCAGACGCCCGCGCGCGACTTCGTCTCGAATCAACTCCGGCTCCAGCCGCTCCTGTTCCGCAACAACCTCCATCTCCGGCGTGATCTCACCAAGCCGGGCGTGCTTGAGTTGCGTTCCACTGCTGGTCCGGCACTGCGTCTTCGTGTTGGGCATTCCTCATCCTCCGTACATTTCCGCAACCGAAGTCGATCCATTGGCGGGCCGGTGGATGTGAATTCACCACGCTGGATCCCACTTCTCGTGCGATCGATCCCGGTTCAGGTCTCGCCACAGCGGCTGGCACGCATCTCGCCCCAACTCAGACCCGATCAGCGCTCCCAGGTCGAGGGGAGGCACCGCTGCTCCGGCATTGCATCGATCCCGACAGGAACTGGAAGAACCAACCGTTCGAAGGATACATCGCGCGCAGCATCACGCTGATCGGGAGAGTGGAGAGAACCTGGCCCGTCTCGGGCGCTGTTGATACTCCCCGATGTGCGGCCCGCGAGCAAGCAAAGCCGCAAGATTTGCGATCCACGCCCCCGGTCAATCGGACTTAGCGGCCCCGGAGCGCCTTGGAGCACCCCGCAAGAGACCACGCGAACTCTTCCGGACGAAGTCGATCAGGGGCAAAACGATGGGGTGCGGTTCCTGGGCGTCCAGCCTCTCCAGAGCCGCACTGAGCGTAAGATTCGAGCGGAAAATCAGCCGATAGGCGCGCTTGATGGCCGTGATCTCCTG
>JALXCG010000156.1 GCA_026991065.1 Gemmatimonadota bacterium
GAACGAGCCTGCGCAGCTTCCGCGTTATCTCAACCCCCTCTCTCTGGGTTTCCCAGAGAACCGATCCCAAGAGTAGCGCGGCGGCGCTTCGGCGTTGCCACACCGCGTCGGGTGCGCCTGTCTTCTACTTTAGTGGGGAGAGTAGTCCCGCCGAGGGGCTTCGACAACCCATCGGTTTCTTGTGGACCTTCCACCCACAGCGGCGGCCGAGAGGCTCTCCGCATCACTTGCGGCACGCTCGCAGATAACGCTTCAGCTCCTGCTCAATCCCTTCCGCCAGCACTTCGAGATCCGGCACCGCATCCCAATCACCGGAGAGGCCGAAATTGAGTTGACCGTTGTAGGAGAGAATCGCCACCCCAACCGCGGTGTTCTTCAGCAGCGGCACATAGGGATAGGCTTCCAGCATCTTTCCGCCGCGCAGGTAGAGCGGCACCTGCGGACCGGGGACGTTGGTGACGGTGAGGTTGACCACCCACTGCTTGGCCACAATCGCCTGCGCCGCGAGCGAGAGAATGGTGGGGGGAGCAAAGTCGGCCACCTTCAGCAGCGCCTCGGCGGCAACCGCTTCACCCGACTCCTTGACCTTGGCCATCTCTTCGCTCACCCGCCGCAGCCGGCGCTCCGGGGAGGGCTCTCCCACCGGCAGGCCGGCGAAGAGCACAGCCACGCGGTTGCCGTAGGTCATCCGCTCCGCGGGATCGCGCATCGACACCGGAACCGCGGCGCGCAGAGTCAGATTGTCCACCGGCTCATCGCGGTGGCGGAAAAAGTGCCGCAACCCACCGGCAACCAGCGCCAGGACCACATCATTGACGGTCGAACCGAAGTGGTTTTTCACCCGTTTGATGTCGCTCAGCTTGGTGCGCACCGTGGCGAAACGCCGATGCGCGCCGATCGGGGTGGAGAGCGAGGTGTGGGGCGCAACATCGAGCCCCGCTTTGCCGAAACTGACCAGCCCGCGGCCCAACTCCAGCGCCTGATCGAGAAGTTTCGCGGGGGCGGGGGCAACCCGGCGCAGGGTGCCGAGCGCTTCCAGTGGATGGGGGAGGGTGTGGAGCAGTGTGTCGCGCATCAGGGCAACGCTGGAGGGGGCGCTGGAGGGGCGCCATGGCGGCGGCTCGGTCGCCGGCGCATCCGCCGAGAAGTCGAGCAGAACCGTGGCCAGGTCGATGCCGGAGATGCCGTCCACGAGGGCGTGATGGGTTTTCTGGATCACCGCTTTGCGCCGCCGCGGCAGGTCCACGACCCACAGCTCCCAGAGCGGCCGGTGGCGATCCAGTTGAATGCTCATGAGCCGGCCCATGAGCGTGCGCAACTCGGCGGGCCCGGCGGGGCGCGGCAAGCCGGTGTGGCGAACATGAAAGCGGACGTCGAAATTGGGATCATCCACCCACACCGGCCGCCCGAGATCGAAGGGGATCCACTTCAGTTTCTGGCGAAAGCGGGGCACCAGGTTCAGGCGGCGGTCGATGTGCGCGTTGAGTTCCTCCGGCGAGAGCCCCGGATCCTCGAAGATGGAGAGCGAGCCGACATGCATGTGGGCATGGGCGGACTCGGCATAGAGGAATGACGCGTCTTGCGGCGATAGTCGGGTGTAGCCGGCCATGGTGAGGGGGTCTCCCGGGGGATTGCTGAAGATCCGGCGGGGTGCCAGAGGTTCGCGGGTGCGGCGCGTGACAGGCTTCTGGTCCGGCGCCGGCGGCAGAGAGAATAGCACGCGGCTGCGGGCGGGATGCGGCGCGAGCTGCGGGAGCGGGTGCGCCTTTCGCGGGGCGGGTTGTGCCGGACGGCGGGCGGCGCGAGATGAGGGAGGCGGTTGCGGTCTTCGCGTGGCGGGTTGCGGCGGGCGGCAGCCTGCTCAGGATGACCGCGGGTGGGGCAGAGCGCGGCGACAGTGGCCGGACGCGGGTTTCAGTGGATGCATGTTGCTGCCGGCGATGCCGCGCCGGGGTGCGGGAGGGGCGCGGGCGGTGCACTGAAAAAGATGAAAGATCCGGGCGATGATCCGCGCTAGAGTAGGTGCATGATGCATACTCTTTTTCCTTCTGGCGTTCGGTGTTGGTTGCGGATGCGGCGCTCTGGCGCGCTCTTGGTTCCTCTTTTGCTGGCCGGCGGGGCGCGGCCGGCGGCGGCGCTGCGGCCCGAGCCGATTCCGTTGCAGTGGGCGACGGCGGGGGTTGCCGATACGCTCTGGGTGCGGGATCTGGTGGCGCAACAACCGAGCCATCTGCAGGTGCTGGATCGCCGCGGTCTGGCGGAGGTGACTGCGGAATCGGAGCGGGTGGGGCTGCGGG
>JALXCG010000157.1 GCA_026991065.1 Gemmatimonadota bacterium
CTCAGGCCGAGGCCGTCCAGCTCTTCGCCGGAAGCGCCCGCCAGACCACCGCAGCCGACGCCACGGAAACTGTCGCCGGCAAGCAGCGCCAGGCCGCCACCGGCAATGCCGTCGATCCTGCCGCCGGCGGCAACCGCGCCCCCGGCAAGAGCGACACCGGCGAGGTCTTCGGCCGACACCACCGCGCCGCCGCCGGCGGCCAGGCCGCGGATTCGTCCGTGGACTGCGTGGCGATCACCGCCCACGCCACCGAGGCCAAGCAACACACCGTCGGCCTGGTCCACTTCGCTCCAGAGCAGACCGAGCGCCAGCCCGCGCAGGCGAAAATCGGGATTGTCGCGCGGCAGCCAGAGGGTGAGATTGACGCCGTCGACCGCGCTCACCTGGTGGTCGCTGGCGTTGATGCGCAGGCCGGTGAAGCGTGGCGGGTTGCCGATGCCGACCCCCCAAGTGTCACCGGGAAAAGCGATGGCGGCGGGCGCGGCGCGGGAGAGGAGCAGGAGCAGGGCGAGCAGGAAGGGCGGGAAAGTAGGGCGAAGGCGGACCATGAACAGACTCTCCGGGTGGTTCCACCCGCACCCCTCGGCGGCGGGTGCGGGGCGGATTCGATTTGCCACCATACGCGACCCGGCACGCGGAGGATTCGGCGCCGGGGCGGAGAGGTTACTCCGCGAGCCGGCGCAAGCGCAGGCGCGAGGGGTGACCGGCGTCGAGATGGAGGGTGTTGTGGGCGACCACTTGATGGGTGTGGAAGTGGATCGGCTCGCCGGTGTTGGGGTTGACGTCGAAGCGCGGCCAGTTGGAGCTGGAGATGTCGACGCCGATGCGATGGCCGGGGGCAAAAGTGATGGCGGTTTCCCAGAGGTCGATGGCAACCGGCACGATTGCTCCGGGTGAGAGGAACTCTTCATGGTCGAAGCCGTTGCGGAACCGGGCGCGGAGGATGCCGTCGGCGACCAGCATCGCCCGACCGTCGGGGTAGATGTCGAGCAGCTTGGCGGTGAAATCTGTGTCCAGGGCGTCGGACGACACCCAGAGTTCGACGCTGACCGGTCCGGCGGTGGCGACGGCGCTGTCGAGCAGGGCGGAGCGGAAGGTCAACACATCGGCGCGGCCGGCGAGCGCGGATTGATCATAGGGGCCCATCTCCAGGAAGAGGTTGGCGCCGCCGAGGGTGGGCACCGGGTCGGCGGGATCAAAACTGTAACTCAAGGTCGCGCTGTCGGCCGGGACCGGCTGCGGCAACAGTTCGCCGGCAGCGCTGAGGTAGAGATCATAGGCGCTGGCGGGCGGCGGCCAGGAGTCGAGCGCGCGCCACTCGTTCCAGGGACCGGTCTGGTCGGTGGCCCCCATCTGGTAGTAGGCGACCGGCGGCAGCTCCATGATGTCGCCCGGCTCCTCCTTGAGCCAGTAGGCGAACCAATCGGCGTCGCTGCCGACCAGGCTGAAGGGGGTGGAGAAACCGGCGTCGGGATAGGAGAGTTCGCCGACATTGCCGTTGCCGTAGTAGTGGACCCAGGGACCGATGATCAGCTTCTGGCGGCCGCGCGCGCCGGCGCCGCCGGAGTTCTGGCGCTGGACAAAATTGTTGATGGTGCCCTGGGAGTAGATGTCGTACCAACCGCCGATGCTCATCGCCGGCTGCTCCACTTTGTCGATCCGCTCCTCCAGAGTGGACCAGCGCCAGAAGCGATCGTAGCTGGAGTGTCGCTGGTAGAGTGGCAGCATGTAGAGTGAGCCCTGCTCCGTGAGCCAGGAGGTGACCAGTGACTCGCGGAAGGCACCGCCCTGGTAGGAGGATTGGCCGTAGGGGGCGGTGAAGGCGACCTCCACCCGCTGGCAAGCGACACCGTTTCCCGGGGTGCCGGCCAGGTAGTTCTGCACAATCCCCATCGCCGACGCGCCGAGGGTGCCGACGTGGCCGTCGCACCAGGATTGCGCTTTGATCCACTGCACGGTGTCGTAGCCGTCGCGCTGCGGCGGGTGGGTGCGCGGCGAGTCGGCGGGCGGGGAGGCGCCGATGCCCCAGGCATCGTCGATGAAGACCCGGTCGATCCCCTGCGAAGCGAAGCGGCCGCGCAGGTCCTGCACCACCACGACGTAGCCGGAGAGGCGCCAGAAGGGGGCGGAAAATTCGAGATCCTTGTTATACGGGGTGCGCTCCAGCAGCACCGGCCAGGGCGGCGCGCCGAAGGGGGGATAGTGGACGTCGGTGGCGAGCAGGGTGCCGTCGCTCATCGGCACCATGAAGGTGTCTTTGGCTTCCGCCACGGAGGAGAGCAGGAGAGCGGGAAG
>JALXCG010000158.1 GCA_026991065.1 Gemmatimonadota bacterium
CGCAAAAGGCGTTGCTGACCGGCCATGTCTGGCAATTCGTCACCTACCTGTTTGTGCATGGCAGCGTTGTCCACATCCTTTTCAATATGTATTTTCTCTGGATGGTGGGATGCCCGCTGGAGGAACGCTGGGGCAGCCGCCGCTTCCTGCGGTTTTTCTTTGGGACTGGAATCGGCGCTGGGGTAGTGGTTGCGCTGGTGGCTTTGGTGGGGCCTCCAGAGGGAATGTGGATACCTGTCATTGGGGCATCGGGAGCGATATTCGGGCTTTTTGCCGCCTACGGCATGACTTTCCCTGACACGATTATCCATGTCATGCTGGTGTTTCCGATGCGCGCTCGCTATGCGGTGCTGCTTTTCGGCGTGATCGAGATCGTGGTGTTGATGGAGGGGCCAACGACGGCGTTCGGAACGCTGGCCCATGTTTCGGGGATGGTGCTGGGCTACCTCTACCTCTATTTTGAGACTCCGATCGTGGAGGTGGTGTCCGGGCGAAGCCGGCGCCGCAGAAAACTGCGACTGGTGGTTTCGCCGCCGCGGGACTTGGACAAGAAGCGCTACATCGAAGATCAGATCGATCCGATTCTGGACAAGATCAATGCCAGTGGAATTGAATCATTGACGCCACGGGAACGAGATGTGCTGAGGCGTTTCAACGAGCGTCAGTAGCAACAAGAATCGGCGATTTTCGCTTTTTGTTCGCCTGCTTTTGCTTGACGCTTTTGGGGCCACGCTCTAGCCTCGTGGCATGCGTTACTCATATCGAGCCCAGGTCAGCGATCAGTTTTCCGCCGCTCACCACTTGCGTGGAGATTGCGGACCCTGCGCACGCAACCATGGCCACAATTGGCGGGTGTGCGCTGTTGTAGAAGCCGAGGAGTTGGACGAGCGCGGCATGGTGATCGACTTCCTGGTTCTCCAGGCGGCGTTGCGGCAGGTGCTGGACCGCTACGAGCACCAGGACTTGAATGCGCTTCCTCCCTTTAATTCAGAGGTGAATCCAAGCGCGGAAAACGTGGCGCGTTTGATCGCGGAGCAGCTCATGGAGTTGCTCGCGGGGAAGGC
This sequence comes from Gemmatimonadota bacterium, assembly GCA_026991065.1. Classification (GTDB taxonomy): domain Bacteria; genus JALXCG01. The sequence goes on from JALXCG010000158.1 coordinate 1,065, forward strand.
CGCGCGCCTGGTTGAAGTTCAATTGGCGGAAACGGACACGATGGTCGTTAGCTGCCGAATTGTCGCCGATGAAGCTGGTACGTAGGCCTCCGGAAGGTGTCGCCGGCGCCCTGGGCGCTCTCTTGCGGATGCCCGGTGTGGTTCACCATGAAGCCATCGGCGCACGTCCCGCGGACACCGCGCCATTGCCATTGTGGGTTGACCGTCGCTTGCGTGATGCGCTGAATGAACGTGGCATCGCGCGTCTCTACCGCCACCAGGCGGAGGCGATCGAGTGGACCCGGCAGGGGCGCAACGTGGTGGTGGTCACGCCCACCGCTTCGGGCAAGACTCTCTGCTACAACCTGCCGGTGTTGAACACGCTGCTGCGCGACCCTGCGGCCCGCGCGCTCTATCTTTTTCCCACCAAAGCCCTATCGCAGGACCAAGTCACCGAACTCCACGCCCTGGTCGATCTCTTGGGGGTCGATCTCCGCACCTCCACTTTCGATGGTGATACTCCGGCGGCTGCACGGCGCACCATTCGCTCCTCCGGGCATGTGGTGGTGACCAATCCCGATATGTTGCACGCCGGGATTCTGCCCAATCATACCCGTTGGGTACGGCTTTTCGAGAACTTGCGCTATGTGGTGATCGATGAACTGCACACCTATCGTGGCGTTTTCGGTAGTCATGTCGCCAATGTGATCCGCCGGCTGAATCGCATCGCCGGCTTTTATGGTGCATCGCCGCTTTTTATTCTCTCTTCGGCGACGATCCGCAACCCGGGGGAACTGGCCGCCGAGTTGATCGCGGCTCCGGTCGAAGTGGTGGACTGCAATGGCGCTCCGGCGGGCGAGCGTCACATTGTGGTTGTGAATCCGCCGGTGGTGAATCCGCGACTTGGGATTCGCCGCTCGGTGGTGAATGAAGCGCGGCGGGTTGCCCGGCTTCTGCTTGCCGCCCGGGTGTCGACCCTGGTATTTGCCCGGTCTCGTTTGCGGGCCGAGATTCTGACCCGCGATCTGCGGGGCGATTTACGCCGTTTGGGGCGTGATCCAAACAAACTCGCTGGGTATCGTGGCGGTTATCTGCCGCTTGAGCGGCGGGCGATTGAGCGTGGGTTGCGAGAGGGTGACCTGGACGGCGTGGTCAGCACCAATGCGCTGGAGTTGGGCATCGATATCGGCAGTCTCGATGCGGTGGTGATGGCCGGGTACCCCGGCTCGGTTGCTTCGACTTGGCAGCAA
>JALXCG010000159.1 GCA_026991065.1 Gemmatimonadota bacterium
AACGAAGGTGTCAGCAGCACGGCGTCGCCGTCCAACCGCCCTGGCTGGCGGACGACTTTTTGCCGATCTTTCGCCGCCGTTCCCGCGCGCCGCCGCGATTCCCGCCTTCACTCCCGGCTCCAGCACCCCGATCACCGGAAAGTCGTAGCGCTCCTCCAGCACCTCCAGCGCCAGCGCCGAAGCGGTATTGCAGGCCACCACCAGGGCGCCGATCCCGTGGTCGGCGAGAAAATCGCCGTTCTCCCGGCTGAAACGCTGAATTGTGCGCGGCGACTTGGGCCCATAGGGCACCCGCGCCGTGTCACCGAGGTAGATGATCGGCAGGTGCGGCCAGCGCTCCATCAGCGCCCGTGCCACAGTCAAGCCCCCCACCCCGGAATCGAAGACACCGATCGGCTTCATCCATTCTCCTCGAACGCCCGCAACGCAATGTGCCCGCGCAGCGACTCCCGCTCCTCGCCGCCGACCAGAATCCGCACCCGCTTGATCACCGGCAGGTTGGCCCGCAGCGACTCGCGCAGCGAGCGCAGCGTCAGCAACTCCGCCCGGGTGCCGCCCGGATGACCGCTGATCAGTGTCGCGCTGAGATCCAGATAGAGGGTCGATTCGCCATCCCAAAAAAGATGCTGCGCCTCCACCCCCGGCGGAATGGTGCGTCCCAGCCCCTCGAACGACCCCGCCGCCAACTCCCGCACGATCGCCCGGCTCTTTTCGAGCAGATCATCGGTCTCGGCCACATCGCGCCGCTCCGCCACCAGCTCCAGAGCCGTGGAATCAGCGAAATAGAGGAGCATCTCCTCCACTCCCGGCCGGTTCTTCACCATCTCGCCCGACTCCTCCTCCGGGTTGACCGCCGCGCTTCCCGCCGGCCCCTCCACGCCGCTCGTGTCGCCGGGAATCCCCGGCAGCAGCCCGCGCCAGGCCAGATAGCCGATCGGCAGCGCAAGGCCGAGCACCACCAGCAGCAGCGGCGCCAGCCAGGTCGACCGGCCGCCCGGTTCCCCGCCGGAATCTGTTCGCTTGCTCATGGTCGCACCTCCTGCACCGCCGCGCGTTGCGCCAGGATCCCGGCGGCCAGCGCTTGCGCCAACTCCTGCCGGTAACCAGCGTCAGCCAGCAGCTCCGCATCGCGCGGATTGGAGAGATAACCCAGGTCCACCTCCACTGCCGGCAGATTCACGCACCGCTCCAGCAGCAGCGGCGCCCGATTCACCCCCCGGTTTACCGCCCGCGGGACCGCCGCCAGCGCGATCTGGATCGCCCGCGCCCGCTCCCACGAACTCGCCACGTGCGCCACGTAGGCCTGATCCCACGGGATGAACTCCAACTCCGTCCCGCGCTTCTTCTTGCGCAGTCGCTCCTGCTCCGCCGCCGCCGCCGCCGTGCCGCGCGGATCGCTCATGCAATACACCTCGAATCCGCGCGCCCCGGTCACCCAGGCCCAGTTGGCGTGCAGCGAGACCAGCAGATCCGCCCCCGAGCCGTTGGCGATCGCCGCCCGCTCATCGATCGTCACCGCGTTGTTCGACTCCCGCGTCAGCACCACCTGCTCCGCCCCCGCCCGCAGAAGCGCCGCCCGCAACCGCCGCGCCACATCCAGCGCCAGATCCGCTTCGCTCAGCCCACCGGCATTCCCCCGCACCCCGGCATCATCCCCGCCGTGTCCGGGATCGATCACCACTCGCCGCACCGCCCGGCCCGCCGCCGCCAGCGCCGCCGGACCCATCTCGGTCGCGCTCATCGCCCGCGGTGGCTCAGCCGCGGTCAGCGGAATCGTGGCCCGCTCGCCGATCGCTCCGCCAGCGCTCCGCACCTCCCGCACCAGCGCCGCCGGCACCTCGATCCAGTGCCGCTCCGCATCCCAGCGAAACGGCGCGTCGGTCAGCCCTTCCAGCACCTGCGCCACGGCAAAAACCGGCACCGCCGGCTCGCCCGCCACCGCCACCGCCGGCGCCCGCAGCGAAAACGGCGTGTCGTCGCGCACCGCAAAGCGATTGTCGATGGTCAACCGCACCTTGTGCGCGCCACGCTTGAGCACCACCTTGCGCAGATCGGCGCGCCAGTAGCGGGTCGCTCCGACCACCCGCCCCAACGCCGAAGCACGCACCACTTCGCGCTCCCCCACGCGTGCCACCGGCAGATAGGCGAGCACGCGCAAACTGTCCGCCGCCAACGGGTCCACCAGCGCCACGCCGCGCCGCACCTCGCCCGCCTCCGCGCCCGCGCCCGCGCCGCTGCCGCCGACCGTTTGCCCGCAAGCCGCCCCGCGCTGCCCTGCCCCGCGCTGCCC
>JALXCG010000160.1 GCA_026991065.1 Gemmatimonadota bacterium
TATTGATGCGGGAAAAACAACGACCACGGAACGGGTACTGTTCTATACCGGTCGCTTGCATCGCATGGGCGAAGTCCATGATGGTGGGGCCACCATGGATTGGATGGAGCAGGAGAAGGAGCGTGGGATCACGATCACGTCTGCTGCTACCACGTGCGTATGGCGCGATCACCAGATCAATATCATCGATACGCCCGGGCACGTAGATTTCACCGCGGAGGTGGAGCGTAGTTTGCGCGTGCTTGATGGCGCGGTTGCTGTTTTTTGTGCGGTCGGCGGGGTTGAGCCGCAATCAGAAACAGTGTGGCGGCAGGCAGACAAGTACCACGTGCCGCGGATCGCGTTCGTCAACAAGATGGACCGGGTCGGAGCGGATTTTGACCATGTGGTCGGGATGATGCGAGACCGTCTTCACGCCAATGCGGTTCCGATCCAGATTCCGGTTGGAGCCGGTGATACGTTCGAAGCGATCATCGATCTGATTACGATGAAGGCGCGGTACTACGATCAGGCGACCCAAGGCGCGGAATTCGACGAACGAGAGATTCCCGAAGACTATGCGGATGCCGCCGCGGCCGCTCGCGAGCAGATGTTGGAGTCGGTCGCCGACCACGACGACACGCTGATGGAGCGTTATCTGGATGGCCAGGAGATCGGTGTGGAGGAGCTGGTCGCCGTGGTGCGCGAGGCCACCATTGACGGGGATATCATCCCCGTGATCTGTGGCTCCGCCTTCAAGAACCAGGGTGTGCAGCGGCTGCTCGACTCGATCGTGCGATTCATGCCATCGCCGTTGGATGTTCCGCCGGTGGTCGGTCACGCAGTCGACGATCCGACTCAGAAGATCACCCGCAAAGCGGATCTCGATGAGCCGTTTTCCGGTATTGCGTTCAAAGTGATGAACGATCCCTACGTTGGGAAGCTGACCTTTGTAAGAGTCTATAGCGGGATCTTGGAGAGCGGCAGCACGGTCATCAATGCCAGTCGCGGGAAGAAACGTCGAATTGGCCGACTTCTACAGATGCACGCCAATAAGCGTGAAGAGATGGAAGCTTGCCGGGCTGGAGATATTGTCGCGGTTGTCGGCCTGAAGGATGTCAGGACTGGCGATACACTCTGCGCTCTCGGGCATCCGATCGTTCTCGAGGCGATGGAGTTTCCCGAACCGGTCATCAAGGTTGCGATTGAGCCGAAGACCCGGGCTGATCAAGAGAACCTGGGCAAGACCCTGGGCAAACTCGCCGACGAGGATCCTACCTTCCATGTGAGCTACGACGAAGACACCGGTCAGACCATCATTGCCGGAATGGGGGAACTCCACCTCGAGATCCTGGTGGATCGCATGATGCGCGAATTCGGCGTCGATGCGAATGTGGGCAGTCCTCAGGTGGCCTACAAAGAGAGCATTCGCCGCGAGGTAGACCAAAATACCAAGTTCCAGAAACAGACCGGCGGCCACGGGCAGTTTGCTCACGTGAAGATTCGCTTCTCGCCGGCAGAGGCCGGCAAGGGGCTGGATTTCGTCAACACCATCACTGGTGGCGCAATCCCGCGCGAGTATATCCCGGCGGTGTCGAAAGGGATCACCGACGCGATGCGCAACGGCGTCCTCGCTGGCTATCCGCTTGTCGATGTAAAAGCCGAGCTGTACGACGGGAGTTTTCACGAAGTCGATTCATCCGAAATGGCTTTTCAGATTGCCGGATCCCTGGCGCTGCGAGAAGCTGCGCGGCGGGCCGACCCGGTTCTGTTGGAGCCGGTGATGCGGGTCGAAGCGGTCACGCCCGAGGAGTATATGGGCGATGTAATCGGCGACCTGAGCGCCCGCCGGGGACGGGTGTCTGGAATCGAGCACCGCCGTGATGCCCAAGTGATCACGGCGATGGTTCCGCTCTCGGAGATGTTCGGTTACGCAACACGGTTGCGCTCCTTGACCCAGGGGCGCGCGAGCTTCTCCATGGAGTTCGCTGACTACGTTGAGGTTCCGCAATCGGTCGCGGAAGAAATCATGGCGGGCAAGAAATAGGTTGCGCTTGAACCGCAGTCCTACGATAATCCCTCTCTTGCTGTATAGAGCTGAAAGTCTGAATTAGGGGAGCTACACCGTGCCGCCCGAGAGGCGCGTCGGTGATCGCTCCAGGAGGCTGGCGTAATGGCCAAGGAGAAGTTTGAAAGAACGAAGCCGCATGTGAATGTTGGCACGATCGGCCACGTGGACCATGGCAAGACCACGTTGACCGCAGCAATCACGGCTGCGCTGGCCAAGTCGGATCTGGCGG
>JALXCG010000161.1 GCA_026991065.1 Gemmatimonadota bacterium
CGCTTCGATCGTGGCTGTGCGGGGCGCCCCCAAAAAAACGGCGGGAGGCAGTCCCCCCCGCCACCGGGCATCAGTTCACATCCACCGGGAACGAGTCACTGGAGAGTGTGCTCGCACCGCGGAAGATGGTCACCTCCACCGTGTAGCTGCCGGTCGGAGCAGTCGGCGGAACAGCGATATTGAGGGTGTAACTGAACTGTCCACCTGCGCTCACCGAGATCGGAGCACCATCATAAAGCGTGTCCTGCCAGTTGGTCGGACCGGAGGCGGTGATCTCGGCGCGATCCAGAGTCAATGCACCGGAGCAATCGTTGCTGGCGACCGCGTCGAACGAAAGCACTTCGCCGCGGTTCACCGCGCCCGGATAACCGGAGAGACCGAGCACCAGATCACAGGCTCCATCCAGCAGTGAAGGGCGGTAGAGATCCACCTGCTGGTGCATCCGGGTCGCCTGGCCGGGGGTGAACTCGTACATGCAGGAGTCGTCGGTGTAGTCCATGAAGTTGTGGATCGGGTCCACGCCGGACTGAGAACAGGTGTTGCGGCCAACGGGGCAGCCCCAGGCGGGAGAGGATTCATAGGGTGTGTCGTCGACCAGATCGCCGGGGTAGACGCAGCCGTTGTCGAAAGTGTGCCCGAGCCCCAGATAGTGCCCAACTTCATGCGTGGCGGTGTCGCCCTCATCGTAGGGATACTCGCTGCCTCCCGGCAGCGTGGTGTTGAGAATCACCACCGCATTGCGTACATCCGACTCCGAGAAAGAGCCCGGCAGATAGGCGAAGCCCAGATAGGGTATGTCGGAAAGATAAAGATTCAGGTTGTGGGCCGGATCGATCGCGAGAGCCTGGTAGATCTCCAGCTCATGGCCGAGAAAGTCGTTGTACCAGGCATTGTTGGCAGTGCGATCGATGCTCCCGGTGTAGAAGGTGAAGCCATGCTCGGTATAGGCCGCGGTGAGGACATCCACCTGGTCCTGGATCATCGCGTCGGAGAGATCTCCCGTGCCGTCGGTGCGATGGATCACATGAAAGGCGATCGAAATGGCGCCCTGAGCCTCAGCTTTCGGGTAGTCGCCGAGTGACTCCAGAAGATCGAGCAGGGCGAGCGATTGTTCCACACTTCGCGGCGCGGTTCCGCAACGCTCCGGGAGCGCCGATTGGAGTGGGACCAGGGGCTGAGAGGGCAGGGCCGAGGCGCTGAAACCGACCGTGGCAAGCAGGCCAAAGCTCAACAACGAAAGAGGATGGGTGCGGGGGGGCATGGGCATTCCTGGGGCAAGAGATGAAGAACCCTCGACGCGACCGTCGAGGGCAGCGCGGCAACTCCGGACCTCTGCAATCGGGTCGGCCGGCGCAGCGCCTCCCTCATTTATAACAAATGCACTCTTCTTCGCCGGCAAAAGTACCGGCGCATCATCCGGCGGGCTGGTCGTTGGTGACACAATGCACCCCGCCGCCCCAATACCAGAGTTCACGGGTATCCGTCACATGGACATCGCGGTCGGGAAACAACTCCTGCACCCGCGCGCGAGCAGCTTCATTCCAACCGGCGTGGCCGAAACCGTTCACCATCACCGCACCGTTCAAAACCAGCCAGCACTACCGGCCTGGGGCTCCCGCTCGGCCGGAACGCGCAGGGTAGCCGGCGGCGCGGCGGCAACCGTGGCCGAGGCACAAGCGATGGAGACACCGGCGGCGAAAAGGTGGAGTGATGCATGCATGGGTGGCTCCTTGAGTCGCGAAATGACCGGTAAGCGTAACGCGGGCAGACGCAACCTCCCGGTAGAATCGCGATGAGCAGTCGCGTCACCCCTGCGCTACACTGCCAAAATGAGATCCTGCACCACCACCCCACCGCCCCCGCTCTCCCGCTTTTCTCGCTTGCGCCGCCGCTCCCGCCGCGCGCCGTGGACTCCGGGCAGCCGGCGGCCATCGCGGTGCGGGGCTGGTGGAGTCGGGCTCCTGCTCCCGCTCCTGCTCTGTCTCGCCCCCGGCATCCGGCCAGCGGCGACGGCCGCGCCAACCACACCGGCGCCTGCGGCGACCACGACCGCCATCGCCGGGCTCGATTCGCTCACCGCCGCGACCCTGGATGAAGCCCTGCGGCGGCTGGAGATCGATCGCCGCCAGCTTGGTTTCGACAAGCTCTATGCCGCCGACGACACTTTTCGCCTGGCGCTGGCCGACTCGCTGCTGAACGATCCGCTGGCGATCCCCGGCTGGCGCGCGCGCACGGTCGCGGCGCTGGAGCGGGCGGCGGGCCGCCCCGCGATCCTC
>JALXCG010000162.1 GCA_026991065.1 Gemmatimonadota bacterium
GTCCCCAGCCGCCGCTTCCGCCACTCTCGCTGGACCCGCTGCGGCTGGGGACCGGCGGTTTCACCGCGGCCGGCGCGCTGGGCGGGACCGAGTGGCTGCTGAGCGGCGCTGGGCCACGGGGCGAGCGCGAGGAGGAGCCGCGTGGCACCCGCGCGGGCAGCGGCACCCTCTGGTTTGACGGCGAGTCCTGGCGCGGCGCCGCCGCCTGGGAGGTGCTCGGCGACGCGGTCCGGCTGCAGGCGCTGGAGGTGGCGACACCGCGGGCGATGCTGCGCATCGAAGGCGACGGCTGTAGCGCCGCGCGGGAGGCGGTTGCCGCCGGTACTCCTGCCACTTCGGCCGCTCCCACTTCGCCCGCTCCCGCTCTCCTTGCGCTGCGTGGCGACCTCTGGGCGGAGCGGAGGGTTGATCCGCTGTGGGAGACCGCCAAGAGCCTTTGCGCCGCGATCGATGCGCTGCCGCTCGATGGCGCGCTGAGCCTGGCCCTGCATCTGAGCGATCCATCGCGGGATGCCCCGCGCTTCCCGCCGCCGCCGCATCCGCCCGCGTCTCTCGCTCGGACGGTGCCCTCCGACAACGTGCCGATTCTGCGCTGGCGCCGGCGCGGCGGGCGCCAACAGGTATCGCTGCGGTCGCCGGAGCTGGATCTGAACTGGGAACGCCGTCGCGCCGCTCCGGGAGATCCCACCAGTGGCTCTCTGCGTGCCGTTGCCCGCGCCTTCGACCTGCCGCGCGGCGGCTGGCTGGAGGGAATCTGCACCGGCACCTTCTCCGGTGGCTGGCAGCCGGGGGGAGCGCCTCACTTCAAAGGCCGTTGCCGCCTCGCCGCCGGTCGCGTGCGCGCCCCGCTGCTGGATCGCGCAATTCAGCACGCGACCCCTTTCGGGACCTTGCGCGGCCTGCGTTTCGAGCGTCTCGGCGGGCACTTCGCGCTGACCCTCGGCGCCGGCGGGAGGAGCCTGGACGGGCTGCGCGTGGAGGTTGCGCCGTTCGAAGCGCCGGACACCCAGTTGGAGGGCAATTTCGCCCTGGGCGACTCGCTGCGCGGGCAGTTCGATCTGCACTTTACCGGTTCCGCGGCGGCCCTGGTAGCGGCCCCACCCGGGCTGGCGCCGGAGCGGCTGGAGCTGCCCGATTGGGTGGAGGCGCAGATGCGGTTCGGCGGTACCTGGCGGGCTCCGGAGGTTGTCTGGGATGGCGCGGCCGCGCGCGATTCGCTGCGCACCGCGGTGACCCGGAGCATGACCGAGGAGTTGCGCCACTCACTCGAGGAGTCGCTCGGGCTGCCGCCGGGAGGGCTGGATGATCCGGCGGCGAAACCTCTTTACGGCACCGGGCTGGAGCTATATCGGCAGTGGCGCCGGGCCCGGGATGGCGCGGGGCAACCGTAGGCAGCGGCCGTCTTGCATCGCCCCCGGCCGCGCTACACCACTCGCAACGCCCCCGGCCGCGCTGCTACTGCCACAGCAGAAATGCCGGCATCTCCTGCATCCGCAGCAACCAGAAGAGCGCATTGTCGCTGATGCGGGCGTTGTCCCCGATGGGGGAGCGGAGCGATGGGCCGGTGAAACTGTTGGCATCGCCAATGACCAGAACCCGGCCGTCGCCATGCTCCGTCAACACGCCGACGATGCCATCGGTGTAGCTGTCCTGCGCCCAGGGGGTGGCGCCGGCTACCGTGCCGGTGCCGGAGGTGATCAGCATCTGGTGACCGAACAGACTGTGGGTGGTGAACGCATAGTAATCGGCCGGGTCGATGCCGAGCGAGATGCCGAATCGATCGGCGATCGGCTGCAGATTCTCGTTGGGCGTATCGACCCCGTCGGCGAGCAGCTCCAGACCGCCGCCGGCGGCGACAAAGGCTTCGATTGCGTCGGCTTCGGCGGGTTCAAAAGGGGTGTCCCAGTTGGCGGGAAGAGCGATCCACACCATCGCGTGGCCGGCGAGGGCGGCGGCGTTGAGTGGAGCGCCGGCCGGCAGAATATCGATGAGCGCGCCAAGATCGCGATAGCGATCGAGCAGATCGCGGTAGCGACCACCCGCGCCATAGCACCCGGCGCCGCAGTAGACCCCGCGGCTCTCCACCCAGAGGAGGCGAACGCCGGTGAAGTCCGCGCCCCGCGGCGAGTCGTCGCCCTCCCGCGAGGCGTCGAGAGAACCGCGCGCGGGAGCCGGAGATGCAACCGCGGTCGCCGAGTCCTCCGCGTAGGGCGCCCCGGTGCGGTCATGGCCACCAGCAGCGGCGGATGCACCGGGCGCGGGCGGCTCCGCCGGAGAAGTGGCGCAGCCCCCCAGCGTCAAGAGCAGCAGCGTTCCGGCCAGAGTCGCCGCCGCCAGGAGCGGCAGCGGGCCCGGCCGCGCGACCTGCGTCACCGCGAAACCTCTTGGGGAGCAGTGGCGTCGGCGCCGCGCCGGCGTCGGTCGGAAATCGGGATCGAGGGGGAGGATCGGACGCACGCGGAACTCCGGAGCGGGAGGTTCGAAGCGCATCGAAACGAATGGCGTCGAGTCGATGCGGGGGTTTTCCTCCTCTCTACTGTCGGAGCCTCGCGCAGCTCACTTGAACGCTGACCCCTGCGGTGCAAAACCTGCACGAGTTGCGGCTTGCGGGGCGGCAACGGACACTGAACTGGTGAAAACTTGCACAGGCGCGACAGGCTCCTGGCCAGCCACGCCGCCCGCTACGGTCGCGCGACGAAATGCACCGCCGCTCCCTCCTGCCGGGAGCGATCATCGGTAATCCGGATGTAGCGCTGCGCCACATAGTCATCCACCATGTCGCCCCAGTGCTCCGAATCGGGCCCGCCATTGCCGGAATCGAGGATCCACCAGGAGCGAATCCCCGCCGGATCGAGTTCGGCGATAAAGCGCGCCACCGCCTGGTGCTGCGATGTGTGGTCGGCCGGATCCACCCCGGTCGAAGCGACATTCACCGTGTAGGCCGCGCCGCGCCGCGGATAGCCCTGGGTGGGTTCGCTCCCCTCCGGCGGCAGGTTGTAGGCGCCCCGCATCGGGTGCAGCAGGGTGAAACCATGCACCTCGCCCCACTTCCACTCCTCCTGGTTGGCGGTGCCGAAGAGGTCGGCCAGGGTCACAATCGCCTGATCCATGGCACTGATCGCAGCTTCGGCGCGCGTCTCCTCCTTGAAAGGCGTGCGGAGGTCATTGAAGAGGCGCTCGCCGGTCGCCGATTCGCCGGGGTGCTCCAGCACATAGAGCAGCCCGCGGCTGGCCATGCCCGGATCCACAAAGAGCCCGTAGTAGGGGCCGAGATCGTCGCTCAGCACGGTCTCGCAGAAATGGCCGAACCAGGCCTGGAAAATGGCCGGCTCCACCCGCTCGACGCCGGTGGCGAAGTTCCAGTCGCGCAAACGGTCGATCGCCTCCGCCGTGGCTCCCGACACCAGGTCCGGCCGCTCATCCGCCGCCGCCAGCAGGTGCGGCAGAAAGCGCTGCGCCATGCTCCAGTGGCCGTCGCGCTGAATCAGCGCCATGTGCGCCGGCGTCAACGGCCCGGCCGCGGCCAGCGAATCGAGCAGCGCGGCGATCCGCTCGGCGCGGAAGCCGGGCCCATAGGAGACCCCTTGATAGGTCTTCTCATTGAGTGGCTTGTTGTCGAAGCAGAGCCCCAGGGGGTCGTTGTTGGCGGTGGCGATCCAGCCCCGCGCCGGGTCGGTCAGCTCCGGCTGCGCCGAGTCGGGCAGCTGCCCTTTCCAGTCGAAGAACCCACCCCCCGGCAGGATCCACCACGGCGGCGCCAGGGTCGGCCAGGAGCGCTTCGGGTAGCGCAGGTGGGCGCTGTAGTGGATCCGCCCATCGACATCGGCGTAAACCCCGTTCGCCGCGGTCACCTCGCGTCGCTGCTCGGCGTCGCGATAGGCGTCGAAATCGGTCGCCAGCATCATATCCAGAATTGCGTCCACCTCGTCGCCGGGGCGGTGACCGGTCCACTTGAAACTCAGCGCGTCGAGCCGCAGCGGCCCCCAGCCGAGGATCGGCCCATGCTGCGGAATCCAATAGGTGTCCGGATCCGGCACGTTAAAGGTCATATCCACCAACTCGCCGTCGAGATTGGCGAGATAGGTCTCGTGGGTGCGCTGGATCGGCACCAGCGTGCCGGCGTGCTGCACATAGCCGGGGATCGGAACCACCTCGTGGAAAACGTCCAGATTGTCCGCGTAGAGGGCGGTAAAGCCCATGGCGTGCTGATCGTTGTGGCCGAAAAGAATCCCCGGCAGCGCGGCGAAATTGCCGCCCGTATAGCTCCCCTCGGAGGTGACGATCCGGACCAGAAACACCTGGTTGTAGGCCTGCGGATCGAGATGCGGATCGTTGCAGAGCAGGGCGTGCCCCGAAGCGGTCAACGCCGGCCCCACCACCCAGTTGTTGGACTCGCCGTAGCGCATCATGTTCCAGATGCCGGCGGCCTTGAAGGCCTCTTCAATCTGCGTCATCAACTGCGTCATCCAGACCGGATCGAGCTGCGCGTTCATCTCCGCCAGCGCCGCTTCCGCCGCGCGCCTCGCCCCGTTTTCGCTCCCGGCCTCCGCCGCAGCGCCGGTCGCCCGCGCCGCCCTCTCCGCGCTCCCGCCCGGCGCCACGCTCTCGCCGGGATAGATCACCGGAGTCTGGGCCGCCGGCGCCACCCGCGCCAGATCCGCCGCCACATCCGGCAGCAACACTTCGCGCGGCAGCCCGGTGAGCAACTCCGGCAGCAGCGGCGCCGAAAGCCCGAACAGCACCAGCGCCCCGGCCAGCGCCGAATCCTCGATCTTCCAATCCTCGATATCCGCCGCGTCCAGCCCCAGGTCGGCGTATTCCGGCGGCAGTGCCACCTCGCCCGCCCGCGCCTGCTCCAGATAAGCGTTCACCCCGTTGGCGTAGGACTCGTAAAGCTCGATCGTGGCCGCCGATCCCCCCTGAATAAAGGCGTTCGCCGTGCGCCACAGTTGCAGGCGCCGCAGCACCATGTCCACCATCACATTGCCGCGCCCCATCAGCTCCGCGGTGCGCCCGGCCGGCACCTTGCGCGCGTGATCGAGTTGGAAGAAGCGCGTCGAAGCCGCGGCATAGCCTTGCAGCGCAAACGCATCCGCCAGTGAGTCGGCCTCGATGTGGGCGATGCCGTTGTCGTCCCACCAAAGTGTCGCTTCCCCCTTCAGGCCGGCGATCGGCACCGAACCGTCGCCCGGCGGTAGGCTGGAAGCAGCGCGCGCCGGCGGCGCCGAACCGGCAAGCAGAGTGACGAGCGCGGCGAAAATCGTGCAGGCTTGAAAGCGCAGTCGCATGGCAAAACCTCGAAATCGCTCCCGCGCGGCGCGGTGGGACCGGCGGCGGGCAGGGCTGGAGAGAGAAACCGGAGCAGAATGCACCAAGAATAGCACGCTCCCCCTTCTCCCCCTTTTTTTTCACAGCACCGCTTCAGCTTTGGGCAATGCGCCCGCCGATCGCCTCGGGGCAAGCAGCCTGACGCCGCGCCGGATTCTGGCCGAAGCGGCGGAACACTCTGCGGCGCCGCGCTTTGGCTCATCTCTCGGGACTCGCCCCCCGGTTGCGGGTGGTACCGGCGGCGCAGACTTCCGGGTCCCGAAGCAGGCCCGATCACGGGGATCGAACGGCACTGCGCAACAATCTCCCGGCGGATGCGCGCCGTGGAGCCGAGACCCGGCGCAGTGCGGCAGGGAGCCGGGCGGCCGCGCCCCCAGTGGGGCCGGACCCGGAGGGCGGCAAAGAGCGCCGGCCGGGCGCGACCGCGGGGAAGTGTCGGCGGCCGCGCGGCGAGCAGTTTCGACGAGAGTCGGGGCGATGCGCGAATGCAGAAAACAGCAGCGGCGGTGAGCAGGAAGGCGCGAAACTATTTCCGCTAAAGAACGAAAAGATGCGCGGGACGACGCCTTGGGCTCAGCGTTCCGGCGCACCCGGGCGCGGTTCTCACCAGCCGCTGGAATGGAGGATTCGGCGGTCCGGCGTGATGAGGAGGGCTTCGATTTCGGGGAGGGTTTCGACCAGCGCGACGCCGGCTTCGGGCCCCATGACGAAGAGCGCGGTGGCGAGGGCGTCGGCAGCCATGGCGGTGGGGGCGCGGACGGTCACGCTGATCAGGTCGGTGGCGCTGGATCCGGTGCGTGGATCGAGGATGTGGTGGTGCGTCATGGCTGCGTCAAAATAGCGTCGATAGTCACCGCTGGTGGCGACGGCGGCGTCGCGCAGGTCGATGGCGGTGAGGTAGTCGGCCGGGTCGCGGGGGTTCTGCAGGGCGACGCGCCAGGGGGATCCCGCTTTGTCGCCGAGCGCGCGAAGGTCGCCGCCGGCGTTGACCAGGGCGCAGCGAATGCCCCGGGCGCGCAGCGTTTCGATGCTGCGGTCGATCGCGTAACCTTTGGCCAGGCCGTCGAGTGTGATCTCTGTGCCGGGGTCGAGTGTGATCTGGTCGGAGGTGATGTGGAGGTGTTGGGCACCGACCCGGGAGCGGGCGGCGGCAAACTCGGCGCTGTCGGGAGGGTGGCCGGTCGCGGCGAAACTCTCGCGGTAGAGATCGAGCAGAGGCTTGATGGTGGGGTCGAAGGCGCCGCCGGTGAGTTGGTTGAATTCGAGGGCGCGGCTGGCGACGCGGCGCAGGTCGGGACCGGGGCGGAGAGCGGCGTCGCGGTTGAGGCGACTGATTTCACTCTTTTCTTTATAAGTACTCAGCAGGGCGTCGATCCGGTCGATCTCCGTGAAAGCTGCATTCAGCGCCTGTTTCGCGACGGCGCTGTCGGGGTCGATCACGGTGATCGAAACCACGGTCCCCATCTGCTCCCGGGTTTGTGAAATCGGGGCCGGTGTGGGGGTGCGGCAGGCGGCGATGCCGGCGAGGAGCGGAACCAGGCTCCGGAAGAGGCCGCGAATGAGACCGCCGGAGTGGTGATAAGTGCGTATGAAAGCGAAGGATGAGGGTTCCATGGTGGGGCCCGCGGGGAGTTTCTTGCGAGAGGGGAAAAACAGCGTCGACATGGCGCCAGTCTAGCCTTTAGGATGCCCCCGCTGGCGCAGGCTTTTTTGCGGGCCGCGCAGCACGGCGCTTTCCACGCCCGCCGGGTCTACCGGCGAAGAGGTGGGCGGCACCCTGCATGCGGGCCCATTCAGGAGTGTCCGCTTGTTCAAGAATTCGATAGCCCGAATCCTCGGCTTGCAGCCGCCGCGAATGGCGCTTGTGACGCAGGCGTTGCCGATTGTTGAACTTGAGTTTCCCGCGCTGCTGCGCTTCTCTTTGCGCTATGGGGGCGGTTCGGGTGAAGCGGCGGAGGTGGCGGTTGCCGCGGGGGAGCAGGTGGCGGCCGGGCATCTGCTGGCGCGGGATGTCGCCGGGCGGGCTTTTCCGTGCGCTTTTCCCGGCAAGGTCTCCGCGGTGAGCAGCAATCTCGACATCCGCGGTGGGCGGCGCGTGCGCAGCGTTTTTTTCGAGGTGGATGCGGAACTGGCCGCGGGTGTCGCCGGGGTGGACGCGCGGCGGGCGTTCGAGCCGCTCGATGGCGAGCAGGCGACGGCGGCGATGATGGCGGAGCGGATTCGGGCCGCCGGAGTGGTTGCGGGGGGGGATGCTGCGCTTCTGCCGCTGATGGATCTGTTGCAGAGCGGCGGCGCCGGGGCGGCGCTCGAAGCGGGGCGGTCGAATGGCCGGGGGGGCGGCAATGGCGTGGCCGCCAGCGGGCTCGACACGCTGATTGTGCTGGCGGCCGACGGCGAGCCGGAGGTGAGCAGCACGCTGGCGCTGTTGGCGGAACGCGGTTG
>JALXCG010000163.1 GCA_026991065.1 Gemmatimonadota bacterium
GGCGCAACTCCGAGGGGAGCGGCGCCGGTTGCGCGGCGATGAAACTACCGACTTTGGCGTGGGCCTCCCGGGCGCCCTTGATGTTGTTGTTGCTGAGACGAATTCTCACCAGGCTGGCCTGCGCGGACAGCCAGTAGCGGCTGTGGTGGAGCGCCTCAAAAAGCGCTCCAGCCCGCTGGAAATACCTCTCGGCGGCTTCGAGATCCCCCTCCTCCCAATAGAGACCGGCCAGGGAGAACTGGGTGATCGCCTTCTGCACATCGAGACAACTGGAGGTCACCGAATTGGCGAGCCGCTGCAGCCGCCACGCGGTGTCGGTGCGGCCGGTGCGCTGCACGATGTTCGCGAGTTCCCGCGCGACCTGGTTGAGGCGGAATTTCGCCCCCGTCTTCTGCGCCAGTTCGAGCGCCGCGGAGGCGAGTCGCTCGGCGGCGTCGAAGTGCCCCAACCAGGACTCGGCGCGCGCGGCCCAGCGCTGAAAGATGAGCATCGCGACGCTGTGACCGCTGCCGAGCGCGCGCTGGTACCAGGTGGTCGCCAGCCGACTCGCCTCGCGATAGGCTCCCTGGTGGATCAGCGCCAGAAAACGACACTCCACCCACCAGATCACCTCACTGCCGATTTTCGCCCGGGGCGGCGGCGGACACTGGTCCAGGTAGCGGATCGCCGCCGCCGGGTCGTCTCTCTCCGCCATCACCGCGTGGGCCACCAACCGCCAGGTTTCAAGTTCGGCCGGGAGCACCCCCAGGGCATCGAGCGCCTCCAGTTGGGGCTGCATCTGCGGGGCTTGGGCGGTGTAGAAACCAACCACGATCAACCCGGCGCGGGCGCGACATTCGATCTCGATCGAGGCCGCGCGCTGTTGTGCGAGTTCGTCGAGGAGCGTTCGCAGCAGCGCCTCCGCCCGGGGCAGGTCGACCTGGATCGCGACCTCCGCGGCGGCCAGCAGGTGGCCCGGCCGCCGCGCCGGGTCGGGATCCAGCTCCAGCGCCCGCAGGCGGTGGTCAAGGGCCTCCGCCGGGCGCGTGGTGGCGAGCCGCCCGGCAAGCTGACAGAGCTTCTTCGCGGCCTGCCGCGGACGCCCCGCCTGCTCCAGGTGATAGGCGCACTTGCGCAGCGTCTGCGGCTCTTCGGCCCGCGCCAGCGCCTCGGCGACGCGCCGGTGGAACCGCGCCGGGTCGATCCCGTCGGCGTCGATCTCCCCGCGCAGCAACCGCGCGCTCAGCACCAGGGAGGGGAGCGCGCCGTCGACCCCGGCATCGCGGATCAACCCCGCGATCCGCAACTCCTCCACGGCGCCATCGACCCCACTGCGCGCCAGGCCGATGGCGATCTCCTCGCGGGTGAGGCCGATCTCAGTCAGCGTGAGGGCCGCCAGGACCGCCCGCCCCTCCGCGCTGATCGCGCTCAATGCCTGCCGGTAGGCGCGGAGGAGTCGCGGCGGCCGCGGCCAGGCGGGTGGCCCCGCGCTCTGCTCCGGCTCCGCCCGCGGCCTGCGCAACGGTACGCCGTGGAGACTGCGCAACCCCAGCGTGAGCGCGCGGGCGCCGTGACCAAACCAGCGCAGAATCTCCGGGGCGAGCGCCAGCGCCTCCTCGTCGGCCAGCCCCTCGCACTCCATGCGCAGCCAGCGTGCCGCCTCGGCGGGCGGGACCTCGCCGGCGTCGATCTCGCGGACCTCCCACCAGCGCCGCCGGGCCTGGGCGAGGAGCTGCTGCAGCGGCGCGGGCGGCGGCGCGACACCGATGCTGGCGACCAGGGTCAGGCGGGAGCACTCGCGCAGCGCCAGATCGAGGGCGCGGATGGTGGCCGGGGCGGCGCGGTCGAGATGCTGCACCACCAGCACCGGTGAGCCGTGGTCGAAGTGGCGGGTGAGCACCCGGCCCAGGGCCGCGGCCGCCATCTCCCGCGCCGCCTCCTCGGGCAGGTCGTCGCGCTCCTCGATCTCGGCCAGCATCCGCAGCGCCGCTTCATCCGCGCCGAGGGTGCGCGCGCGCTGGTGGCGGCTGAGGGTCGCGGTCTGCGCCAGAATGCTCCGCGCCAGCCGGGTCAGCGGCAGCAGCGGGTGGGGGTCGGTGGCGCGCATGGCGGTGATCGGCGCGCCGACAATCGCGGCGACCCGGCGCAGCAGCGTGGCGCGTCCGCTGAGCAGCGGCCCGCGCAGCAGCACCACCCTGCCGCCGCTCTCCGGCGGCGCGTCGCAGATGCGCAGAATGTCGGCCAGCAGCGCGCGTCGCCAGTAGGTTCGGGGGCCCCCCTGATC
>JALXCG010000164.1 GCA_026991065.1 Gemmatimonadota bacterium
AGCAGGAGGAGCTGGGAGTCTCTTTTCATGGGAGGTCCAGGTGATTGATCTGCGAAGCGGCGTAGGCGGCGCCAAAGCCATTGTCGATATTGACCACGGTGACCCCGGCAGCGCAGGAATTCAACATGCCGAGGAGGGCGGCGATGCCGCCGAAGCTGGCACCGTAGCCGACTGAGGTGGGCACCGCGATTACGGGGCCGGAAACCAGGCCGGCGACTACGCTGGCGAGCGCCCCTTCCATGCCGGCCACCACAATCACGACGCGCGCCCGGCGCAAGCGCGAATCGACTTGAGCGAGCCGATGGATGCCTGCCACGCCAACATCGACGATCATCTCCACCTCATTGCCCATCACCGCGAGCGTGCGGCGCGCCTCAGCCGCGACCGGCAGGTCGGAGGTGCCGGCGGTGACTACAACCACGCGACCGACTCCGCGGGGGGCATCGCCCCGATCAAGAAACGCGATTCGCCCCTCGTCGTCCCATTCCAGTTCCGGCACCCGTTCTCGGGCCAGAGCATAGAGGCCGGAATGAGCGCGAGTGGCCAAGAGAGAGCCGCCGTGACTGGCGAGTCGCTCGATGATCGCGGCCGCCTGAGCATCGCTCTTTCCTTCACAGAGCACAACTTCGGGGAAACCGCGGCGCACTGCCCGATGGTGATCGATGCGGGCGAACCCCATCTCCTCGACGGGAAAGTGGCGCAAACGCTCCAGTGCCGCCGGAATCTCCAGATCACCCTGGGCGACTGCCCGCAGCAACTCCTCCAGAGTAGCTCGATTCACCCATTGCCTTCTTTCGTTGCACCAAGGAAAGAGCGGAAGAGTGACCGAATCGCCTCCGCGCTTTCGAGTTCGAAAAGCCGGGCACGCAGCTTGGCGGCACCGGGCATCCCCTTAATGTAGGCCGCCGCATGGCGGCGCATCTCGCGAATGCAGCGTGCCTCATCATCGCCCATTTCCAGGGCGATGCGCAAATGCTCTTCGATCACCGCAATCCGCTCCGCGGCCGTGGGTCGGGGCGGTTCTTCGCCACTTTGCAGGTAGCTCTTGATGTCACGAAAGATCCAGGGGTTGCCCACGGCGCCGCGGCCGATCATCAGCGCATCGACACCACTCTCATCGAGGGCACGCCGGGCCGCCTGCGGCGAGTCGATGTCCCCGTTGCCGATCACCGGCACCGTCACCGCCTCGGCGACCGCGCGAATGCGGTCCCAGTCGGCACTGCCGCTGTAGCCCTGGTTGCGACTGCGGCCGTGTACCGCCACCGCGCAGGCCCCACCACGCTCCAGGGCACGGGCCAGCTTGATCGTGGTGGACTCCGCGGTGTCCCGCTCCCACCCGATGCGCATCTTTGCAGTCACCGGAAGCTTGGTCGCGGCCACCACGGCGGCCACAATCTCCTCCATCAGCGCCGGATCACGCAGCAGACCGGAGCCACCGTTCTTGTCGACGATCTTGCGCGCCGGACAGCCAAAGTTGATATCGACAAAATCCGGCTGAACCCGGACCTCCAGAAGATGTGCGGCGGCCGCCATGTCGGTCGGGTCGGCGCCAAAAATCTGCACACCGACCGGCCGCTCCTCCGGCGTGAAAAATACCCGCTCCTCCTGTTTCTCAACTCCGAGCAGCAGCGCTTTCGCGGAGGCAAACTCGGTAATCAACACATCAGCCCCGAGGCGCTTGGCGATCACTCGGTAGGGATGATCGGTCAACCCCGCCATCGGCGACAGATAGAGCGCTCCACGGATATCGAAAGGCAGCCCAGCCTGCGTGCTCTCACTCTTGATCTGGGTCGTCTCCGTGGCCATCGTCCCGTTTCAGGTCGTAGAGCTTCATCCGGTAGCGCAGCTTGTCTCGCTTGATGTTGAGCAGCGCGGCGGTCTCCGACTGGTTCCAGTTGGTCTCGGTGAGCGCCTTGAGAATCAGCGATTTCTCAATCTCACGGATGATCTCATTAAATAGAATGCCTTCAGGGCGGATGTCATTGCGCAGAATCTCGTCGAGCGTACCGACGATTCCCGAGGCCTGCCCCTGACCATCAACCCGCAGATCGTGCAGCATCGAACGCCGCACCTCTTCGCCATCCTCAAGGAGAACCGTGCGCTCCAGCAGGTTCTTCAACTCGCGGATATTGCCCGGCCAGCGGTATTGCAGGAACAACTGTTCCGCCCCCGGCGTAATCCGCTGAAAATTCTTGTTGAACGCCTTGTTGAACACGCCAAGAAAATACTTGGCCAGCATGATGATGTCTTTGCCCCGCTCGCGCAACGGCGGCAACAGAATCGGAACCACCTTGAGCCGGTAGTAGAGATCTTGGCGGAAGAGGCCATCGGCCACCATTTGACGCAGATCACGATTGGTGGCACTGATGATGCGCACGTCCACCGAAATATCCTTGGTCCCACCGACGCGCTTGAAAACCATGCGCTCCAGCACGCGCAAGAGCTTGACCTGGGAGGCCGGGCTCATCTCGCCGATCTCATCCAGGAAAAGAGTGCCGCCGTCGGCCAACTCGATCAGGCCTTTCTTCTGCGCCTTTGCATCCGTAAACGCCCCCTTCTCGTAGCCGAAAAGTTCCGCTTCAAGCAGAGTCTCCGGCAGCGAAGCGCAGTTGATATCCATGAACGGCTGGTCGGCCCGCGCACTCTTGTGATGCACGATGTGGGCGATCAACTCCTTTCCGGTGCCTGATTCCCCTTCGATCAAGACACTGGTGGCACTCGACTTCGCCACCTGATCGACGATCCGGTGCACCGCCTTCATGCGGTCGCAATTGCCGATGATCTTGTCGAACTGATACTGCTCGCGCAGGCGCTTGCGGTGGAAATTCACCTCGATCGCCATCTGCTTCTTTTGCAGAACCCGCTCAATCGAGAGCAGAAGCTGGTCCAGAATCACCGGCTTGGTGATGAAATCCTCGGCTCCCAAACGCATCGCCGTGACCGCGGTCTCGATCTGGCCGAAGGCGGTGATGATGATCACCGTCGCCTCAGTATCCCGCCGGCGCATCTCTTCCAGGACTTTCAGGCCGCTCATGTCGGGCAACTTGAGATCGAGGATCACGAGATCCGGGCTGGTGGCGTCGAACCGCTCCAGAGCCTCCGCTCCATTTGCCGCCGTGCTCACTTCATATTTGTCTTCTTCAATCAGGAATCGCGAAATGAAATGGCGAATCGCTTCTTGATCGTCGACAACCAGGATCTCGGCCTTCATACGGCATCCTCCGGCGGGAAGGCTTCCAGCGGCAGTTCGAGGGTGATGCGGGTACCCTCTCCCGGAGTGCTATCGACCTCGATCTGTCCACCGTGGCGCTCGACGATCCCGTGACTGACGTAAAGCCCCAGCCCGGTTCCCCCCTCCTTGCGGGAGAAAAACGGCTCGAAAAGCCGTGGAATGTCGGCCGCTGGAATCCCCGGTCCCTGATCTTCAACGGCGATCAGGATGTGCGATGGCGACTCACTTTCCACGTGCCCTTCAGCGGCAAAACGATTCGCGGCCATGAGGCGGATTGTGATGATCGAGCCCTCCGTGGAAACCTCTAGAGCGTTCTTGATGAAGTTGATCAGCACCTGCTGGATCTTGTCGGCGTCAACATAAACCGGGGGAAGATCCGGGGCGGAAATCACGGAGATGGCGACTCCGCGTTCCTGAGCCAAATCATTCAATGAGCGCAGGGCACGATCAACGATCTCAGCCGACGCAATCTCCTCGCGAAAGAGAGGCGTTGGTCTTGAGATAGAATAGAGGTCAACGATGATGCGGTCGAGCCTCATGATTTCGTTGAGGATGTAGTGAACCGAATCGCGCCGTGGATCCTCCTCGGGAATCGACTTGGCCAGGTATTGGACGCCGGTCACAATCCCGGCCAGCGGATTGCGGATCTCGTGCGCAACGCTGGTTGTCAGACGCCCCAGAGCGGCCAGTTTTTCCAGATGGTAGATCTCATCTTCCATCTTCCGAATCTGAGAAGTATCAGTAAGTTCCGCAACTACACCTGAGTATGGACCTGGCTCGGTGCGAAGAATCGAAACCTTCACATCGACTTCGATCTTCCGGCCATCGGCCCGCTCCAGCCGGACCGACTTGTGCGAAACCGGCCGCCCTTTGGTGAGGGCATCAAGCAGCGGGTTGCTGCGTTCGCCCTGGGCGTGCCACAACTCCTGAATCGGCCGATCGAGCGCGGCCAGGGCCTCGACCCCAAGCAACTCCGCGGCGGCGGCATTGATCCCGGTCACGCGCCCGCGCCGATCGATGGTGATCAGGCCGGAGCTAATGGAATCGGTCACGCTGGCACGGAAGCTCTGCTCACGGCGCAAACGCCGGTAGAGCAGCGCCGTCTCGATCGCTACCCCGAGTTGGCCGAGGAAAAGTTCCAGCGCCAGGGCTCCATCCGTGGAGGGCCAGTGGGGACTCGCCATCTGTATGGCCACCACCCCAAGGCCATCGTGTATCGGGTGAATCACGTGCGGCCCGAGGTCGTGGAACGTACTACAGAGGTCGCACTCTCCCCACAACTCCGCGGCATCCTCTCCAACCACCGCGGTGGGAGAGCGAAGAGCGCGAATCAGTGCCGATGAGGCATCGTCGAGAGCGATCTCCACCGTCAGGCGCTCGGCCTGGTCGCGGCGCGACAGTGCCCCCATCAAGGCTCCCCGCTGGCGATCGACCAACCCGACATAGATCCAGGTGGAGTTCAAACTATCGATCAGGAACGCACTGACGATCTCGACCGCCTCCCGCGCACTGTCGGCACTGGCGACGCGCCGCGAGACATCAGTCAGTTCCACCAAGTGCAGACTGGTTCGCGCCCAGAGATCATCGGAACGCTCGATCAGACCGCGAAAACGCTCCAGCAAGCCGGCGACGGGCTCGGAGCCGGTCGCGGCTTGTGGAACCTCTTGGTGCGGTGGAGAAGAAGCACTCACTGGGTTACCTCGAAATGCGCCGCGGAGGGGCTCAGCGCTGAACTGAGGAAAGCTGGTCGCGGCCGCCCGGATCAGAGTTGCCGGGGCGTGGCAGTCAGCCGGTTGCTCAAGAGATCTCGGAGCCGCTCATATTGAACCGCTCGACTCGGTCGCGCAATGTGTTTCGGCTGATCCCAAGCATGCGGGCGGCCTGCACTTGATTTCCGTTGGTTTCTTGCAGAGTACGCCGAATCAAACTTGCTTCCAATGCCGATGTCAGCTCTCCGTATAGATTGCCTTCACAGCGCCGCAGGAGATTGGGGAAATGCTGGTCGACAAGTTGCCCAAAGACCCGTCCCCAATCGCCTTCGACGATTCCGGAGCCGCCCCCCTCCTGCACCGCCGCGGTCAAAGAGGAATCCAGATCCTCGGGGATGATCAAATGACCTTTGCAGCGAACCACCGCCGCTTGAATCACATTCTCCAACTCCCTCACATTCCCCGGCCATGGACAGGCATTGAGAATCTCGACCGTCATCGGATGGAACCCGCGTACCTCCTTCGCCAGGCGCGCGCTGTATTTGCGAAGGAAGGATTTGGCCAGCAGCATGACATCATCGCCCCGCTCGCGGAGCGCCGGCAGATGAATGCTGATCACCTTGAGCCGGTAGAAGAGATCCCAGCGGAACTGCCCCGCCTTGCTCAGTTGGACCAGACTCTTGTTGGTCGCGGCAATCAGACGCACGTCCACATGAATGGTCTCGTTGCCACCCACGCGCTCGAATGCCTGCTCCTGAATCACGCGCAGCACCTTGGCCTGCGTGGACGGTGACATGTCTCCAATCTCGTCGAGGAAGAGAGTGCCGCCGTTGCAGATCTCAAGCTTTCCCAGCTTGCGGATCTTGGCATCGGTAAACGCGCCTTTTTCATGCCCGAAAAGCTCCGACTCGAGCAGCGTCTCCGGCCCGACCGCGCAGTTCATCACCTGGAACGGCTTGTCGGCACGCAGACTGTTGGCGACGATCTCGCGTGCCACCACCCCCTTGCCCGTTCCCGTCTCCCCTTCGATCAGAACCGTGGCGTTGGAGCGGGCCACCTGGCCGATCGTCTTGTAGATCTCGATCATCTCCAGACTGTTGCCGATCAGAGAGTTGCTCTCTTCAGGCTCGACCAGCGGGTGACCGGCCATCGCATGGCGATGCTCGGTATAGGACTGTGCCGTCTGCGCCGCGCGCTCCACCTGCCGGGCAAGCTTCTCGGGAACGTGGTAGTCGGCGATCACATCAAAAGCCCCCTCGCCGATCAACTGAATGTAGAGCTGCGAGGCCACTGATTTCATGAGAACAATGATCTGCACCGAGGGGAAACGCTGCTGGATCGTCCGCACAACCTCGAGGCTGTCGGGCTTTCCGCACTGGTCGTGGTCGACCAGAACCACCTTGATCCCACTGGAATAGAGAGTGTCGACAACATCATCCAGGCTGAATCGAAGCATATACTGGATGCCGACCCGTTCGACCACATCAACGATTCTCGGACGAGTTCCTGTTTCGGCATAGACCAGCACAGTTTCCATGAAACGCTCCACCAGGATCGCTGCCGCGCACCGGCACTCCAGCACTGCAGCGATTATCTGTTCACGTATCGGACTCCGCATCCGCGACAATCCACCGCCTGAGAAACGAAACAGCTCTTGATCTCCGGCGCTTGTCTGTTTTATCGGACATCAGTGACTTGATATCGAACAGATGTGCAGAAAGTGGGCGAAGAATTCCCCGCGGCACCCGTGGATTTTCTGCAAATTTATGTCCTGGAGAGAGTTCCGCGCGCTCCCTCCAGCCGCAGCCGATAGGAGAGCGCCTCGTCGACAGATGCCGCTCGAATCGCGCCATCGTTCTGCGCCAGATCCTCAATGGTCCGCGCAACCCGGAGCACACGCCCCTGCCCGCGCGCGCTGAGCAGGCCCGCGGCGAGCGCGTGGCGCAGCGCTTCCCGGGCTGCCGGTTCCATTCCCGGCCCGGCGGCAAGCTGAGCCGGCCCAAGGTCGGAGTTGGCCGGTCCACAGCCGAGGCGCGCATTGCGCTCTGCGCTAAGCTCCCGCGCCGCAACGACCCGCGCCCTGACCACAGCGGAGGACTCCTCCCGGCTCCCGACCTCAACCGCCAGCGAGAGCTGCGCGAGCGGCAACTCCGCCAGTTCCACGCTCACATCGAAGCGGTCGAGAAGAGGACCGGAGATGCGGCTGTTGTAGGCGCGGATCCGTGATTCGGTGCAGGTGCAACGCGCACTGGGACTCCCGTAGTAGCCGCAGGGACAGGGGTTGGTGGCCGCAACCAACATGAATGCCGCGGGGAAGAGCAGGCGTTCACGGGCACGGGCGATCTCGACCTGCCGATCCTCCAACGGCTGCCGCAACAACTCCAGTACAGAGCGCCGAAACTCCGTAAGCTCATCGAGGAAAAGCACACCGCGATGCGCCAAACTCACCTCTCCCGGCAGAATCGGCACCCCACCGCCCACCATCCCCTGCTCCGAGATGGTGTGGTGGGGAGCCCGGAAGGGACGTTCCCGCAGCAACCCGCTTCCCCCGAGCCGCGCTGCGCTGTGAATCCGCGTCACATCGATCGCCTCGGCCGTCGTCAATCTCGGCAGAATGCCACTCAGGCAGCGCGCGAGAAGCGTTTTCCCCACTCCGGGTGGCCCCGAAAGCAGAAGATTGTGCCCTCCCGCCGCGGCGATCTCCAAAGCGCGGCGCGCGGATGCTTGCCCGCGCACGACACTCAGGTCAGGCGGATCGCTGCGGGCAAAGCCCCGGGAGG
>JALXCG010000165.1 GCA_026991065.1 Gemmatimonadota bacterium
CGGCCGGCGTGGTCGATCCGCTCCGGCTCGCGCCCCGGGGAGACCGCGGCGGAGAGATCGGCAAAGGGATCGATCGCGCCCGCCGCCGGACTGGAAAGAGAGCGCCCCCCGATCGCGATCCGCCAGCAGGCCCCTTCCGGCAGGTCCGGCAGCGGAGTCCGCGGCGTGGCCAGGGCCGCGCCGAGCGCGGCCGCCGACTCCCCGGCTCGCGTTCGCTCCTGCTGCAGCACCTCCCGCGCCAGCGCCAGAGAACTTTCCAGTGCCTGACCGATCCCGGGACTCTCCAGATAGGCGAGCTGACGCTGGCTCATGCGCCAGTTGAGCGCCAGCAGCAACAGGGCGGGAGTGAGAGCGAGCAGCAGAAAGATAAAGAAAAGGCGCCGTTGCATGAGCGGAAAGGCTCCCGGGCCCGAGGCGGCCGCCGGAGACAAAAATGAAATTATGCCAAATGCGCGGCGTGGCGGCCAGGGGCGGCCGGCCTTGCCGCCGGCCGCTCCGGGGATTGCTCCCACCTCCTCTGCGCTATTCCTTGGAACCCTTGATGACCATCATGATCTTGCAGTCCTTGACTTTCGTATCGTCGCAGGGAGGTGTCTTTCCGGTGCGCACTGCATTCCATTTGATCGGTTCGTCATCGCCCGCTTCCAGGAGCCCCGGATCGGCGGGCGGATCAACCTCCACCGCCCACAGCGGCCCCGGCCCCTGCAACAACTGCTCCGCGACGCGCGAATCGATCACCGACTCATAATCACTGTAGGTCTCAATGCCCTCGTCCACAAAATGGGCAAGAACAGCAGGCTGATCGGTCAGGCTCTGAATGTCGGCGCCGCCAAGCAGAACCCAGGAGTCGAGATCAACTTCCACATGGGACCAGGAACCATCCTCGTGCATTGTCGTGAAGCAGCGAACACCGGTTGTTCCGCTGGTGAGATCGAGGGAAAGATTGGCGCCCAGAGCGAGCGAGGAGCAACTGAGAAGCAGTGCACTAAGCAAGATGCGCATGACAAACTCCCGTGCCGGTAACCGGCGGTGAAAACAGTTTTGCCGCAACCTGTTTGCGGCGTCCTGGCCGACCTGAACAGCAGATTTCGTTCCATTCGACCAAGTGGCTTCGATGTTGCGGTGCGACAAGCACCTGGACCGATGAGAGCAGTCCCGCTATGCTCCCGAAAGCATCAATCTCTGATCCCGGAGGAGCAATCTTTACATCCCCCAACGCCCCGGTGCCGAACTCACCGGGGCCGAGTTGTGCCATGTACCCTTCATTCCCTGTCATTCGCCGCGGCGTTCGGTGCACCGCAACGCTCCTTCTTT
The DNA here is from genome assembly GCA_026991065.1 of Gemmatimonadota bacterium. Taxonomy (GTDB): domain Bacteria; genus JALXCG01. Next base: position 1,315 of record JALXCG010000165.1, read on the forward strand.
TCGGAATCAAGAGCGCTACCGCGCTCTCTTCCACCGCGCCGGAACACCCCGCGGAAGCCGCGGCCGACCCCCCCGCAATCACTGCTACCTCCACCGCGCCGGCTGCCGCGCCCACCCCGGCGGCGGTCCGCCCCACGCTGGAGATCACCGATCCATCATTGGCGGGCGCGATCCCGTTGACCCACCGTCCCGGGCGCCATCTGCAGATTCCGGTGTCGATCGGTTCCGGTCCCCCGCACCTCTTTGTGATCGACTCCGGCTCCCCCATAAACGTGATCGACCCCGCCCGAATCGATACCACCGGGCTCCCGGAAGCACCCGGTGGAGGCATGATGATGATGATGGCGGGGGGGCAGAAGCCCCGCATGCTGGGGCCTGTGGACCTGAATCTTCCGGGTGCGGTCGCGCACCAGCAGCGGCTTCTGGCCGCCGATCTCTCTATCCTCGACCACGCCGATGGCAGCCATGTAGAGGGGATCCTCGGATTGCCGTTCCTGGCCCTCTGCACGGTGGTGATCGATGAGCAGGCCAAACGGGTGGAACTGAGCCTGGAGCCGCATCAACCGACGGCGCCCGGGGCACTGGAACTCCTCCTCAGCGTGGAGCGCGGAATCCCCGCATTCCAGGCCCGCATCGGCAACCGCCTCGATGGCTTGCTCGGGCTCGACACCGGCAACCCTTACGGCCTGATCCTGAATCCCGATGCCCGCTCCGCCCTTCCGGGCCTTGGCAAGGAAGCCTCGGTAGCCATCGCCGGCACAGAATTCACGGCCGTGCCGGTAGATACACTACCGCGGCCGATGCCGCTGCCAGGCAACGGCATTCTCGGTCTCAAGTTCCTCACCGGCCGGCGCCTGATTCTGGACTTTCCCAATGACCGTGCCTGGCTGGAACCCTTCGCGCAAGCCGCTCACCCGGCCGGCGCACGCTGATCCGGGT